>NZ_JANSJD010000038.1:0-3451 GCF_047462395.1 Synechococcus sp. H55.7 | reverse complement strand
TTTTTTTATTGTTACGGGTACCACCGAGTTCTACACTTTGCTCTTCGTCGGCTGCGTCAGATGTGTATAAGTGACCGCGCCCGGCCCCTCTCCCAGAGGGAGAGGGGAGCTGGGATCGAGGCGGCAGGGGGTTTCACGACAATGGGGGCCAATTGGTTTTTTGAGGGAGCGATTGCTTGCCAGTTTGGCAGCTTGGGCAGGGCAACGGCCAGGTGCTTTCCGCAAGCCGGCGGCTCAGCGTTCCACCAGCAGGGCGACGGCAAAGGCAGCCATGGCCTCTCCCTGGCCGACGGGGCCGAGTTTTTCGTTGGTGGTGGCCTTCACGCCTACTTGTTTGGGCGATAGTTGCATGGCCTCGGCCAGGCGGGCCTGCATGGCGGGGATGTGGGGCTTGAGCTTGGGCTGCTCTGCCACCACGACGCTATCGACGTTGGCAATGCGCCAGCCCTCTTGGCTTACCAACTGCACCACCTGCTGCAAGAGGAGAATGCTGTCTGCCCCTTTCCAGCGCTCCTCTTCCGGGGGAAAGTAGTAGCCAATGTCCCGCAGGGCGGCGGCTCCTAGGAGGGCGTCCATAATGGCGTGGGTGAGCACGTCGGCGTCGCTGTGGCCCAACAGACCCTTTTCATAAGGGATCCGGATCCCGCCTAGGATCAGGGGGCGCCCTTCTACGAGGCGGTGGATGTCATAGCCCTGGCCAATGCGCACTGTTGCGGCTCCCTTGGGAACACCAGCGAGACTTTTGCCAACTTCCTTCCAAGAGCTTGGCTCACCGGGAGAGGAAAAGCGGCTGTTGAGAACGACTTCTTTCTATTCTGCCGACTCGAGAGGGGAGGAGCAGATGGGACAGGAAGAACCGCTGTAGCAGTCGAAGCAGATAAGGTGGGATTTCCCGTAGGGATTGGTACAGCGCTTGGCCCATTGATAGTCGCCGTAGCCGAGCTCTTTCCCACAGACATCACACCTGGGCATCGTTTTCTCCTCAAAAGTCTTGTAGCCAGAAGAATACAGCGCTAGAGGGATCCGGGGATCCCTGAGTCTCTAGAGAGAGACGATTCGCCAGATCCGCAGGGGATCCCGTCTTCCAGCGGTGTCCAGCCCGGCTGCCAGAGATCCCGGTTTTTGAGGGTGGCGGCGTTGACCCAGAGGCGCACCTGGGGATCGCAGACGGCCCTCAGCTCGGCAAACACCAGCCCCCCTTGCCCCTCTTGGCGGGCGGCGACCTGAAAATGTCGCCAACCCATCACAGGCTGGACAGAAGTCCACTTGGAGCCCAGCAGATGGGGAAAGCGCTGTTTTTGGCGGGGTTTGCTGCGAGCCATAGAGCTGCTTGCCAACCTTGCTCCAGGGCTGTCCTCGGCTGGATGGGGGAGACCGAGGGCGATAGGATCGCTAGGGATGCTTCGGCATTCCAAGCTCCTTCCCTCAGCATATCCACCTATGGTGCAGCACAAGCAACGGCTTGGGTTCTCTTGGCAGCAGGTATTGCTGCTCCTCCTGGCCTGGCTGGTTTGGGCAACGGGACTGCCCCTGGTCGCGTCCAGCGCTTGGGCGGCAACTGAGCCGGCACTCTCTGGCAAACTCACAGGGCCGGAGTGGCGCCAGGCGGATCCTGAGGCCAAGCAGGCGTTTTGTCGCAAAGCCTTTCAGGCGTTTCGGGCCTCTCCTGCCCAGAGTTACATCATCAGCTCCAATGTGCAAGCTTTGACCCCAGAAGGTTTGTGTCAGCGGCTGGATCAGTTTTATCAGTACGCCATCCACGACGAGATCCCGCTCAACCAAGCCGCCAACATTGCCCCCTTGCTGTTCTCGGATCAGCCGCTGGAGCAGCCCTGATGCGCCAGGGATCCGCAAAGCTGCCGGCAAAGGGATCCCAAGCCTAAGTGACCAGTTGAGATCATCTGGCCCCTGCTGTTGGGGCAGGTCTTGGCAGCAGGGTCGATAATAGAACTGTTCTCTTGCAGCTCTCAAGTTCTATGGCCGGCTCCGTCATTGCTCCTGAAAACCTGCTGGATCTTTGCGAACAGGGTGTGCAAAAGGCCCTGGCTGCCGGAGCTGACCAAGCAGAGGTGTTTGCCAACTCAGGCCGTGAGACGGAAGTAACTTTTGAGAAAAATGACCTCAACCTGGCCCGTAGCAGCAGCGAGACCCTGTTCGGCATCCGGGTTTTCTGCGGCGGCAGGCTGGGCTTTGCCACTTCCAACCGCCCAGAAGAGCTGGCCGAGACAGCGGCTGAGGCGGTGGCCATGGCCAAGGCTTCGCCGGCGGATCCCCTCAACGGCCTGCCGGATCCCCAGCCTCTGCCCCAGGTGCCCCTTGCCCTCGACCCAGGCCTGCTGGAACTGGATGCTGCTGAGCTGACGCAACTGGGATCCCAACTGGTGGAGTGGGTGCGCTCCCAAGACCCCCGCATCACCATTGACAGCGGCTCCTTCAGCGTGGAAGAGGATACCGTGGCCATTGCTTCTTCCACCGGCATCCGCGCCAACTACCACAGCGTCGAGGCGGGCGGATCCCTGTTTGGCATGGCCATCGATGGGGACGAGGTGGGCAGCTTTGCCTACGACGGCGACAGTGTGCAGAAGCGGGCGGAGCTGCTGCCGGCGCTGGAGCGGGCTTTTGAGCGCTTTGTGCAAAAGTGTGTGGGGGCCCTAGGAGCTAGGGAGGGGGAGAGTTTTCGCGGTTCCATCGTCCTGCCGCCGGATGTGGTGGAGGAGTTTCTGGGAGATCTCCTCTTTGTGCTGGGGGCGGACGCGGTGCGCAAGGGCAAAAGCCCGCTGGCGCAGAAGATGGGATCCCTGATCGCCAGCCCCCTGTTGACCTTGGTTTCCGAGGGGCTGGGCTTGCCCGGCCACCCCATCGAGCCCTTCGACCGCGAGGGGATGCCACGCCAAATTACCCCCCTGATCCACGAAGGGATCCTCTGCAACTTCATGTACAACAGCTACGAAGGCCGGGCTGCCGGCGTTCCCTCCAACGGCCATGCCACAGGGGGGGCGGGCAGCTTGCCGGGCGTGGGGCCGGCCTGTCTGAGCGTGGCCCCGGGGACAACCCCTTTGTCTGAGCTGTATGCGATGGAGCGGGGCATTATCGTCACGCGGCTTTCCGGCAGCAGCAACCCGATCACCGGCGATTTTTCCGGAGTGGTGAAGGGGGGCTTTTTGGTCAAAGGTGGCGAGAAGCGCCCCATCCTGGAGACCACCATTGCCGGCAACCTCTACGATTGTTTGCGCAATATCTCCGCCATCTCACAAGAGGTAACTGTTTTCAACGGCACCACGGCCTTTCCGACTCTGCGCATCGAAGATGTATCGGTAACGGCGGGCTAATCCTGAAGCGGCAGGCAAGGCCCTCCACAGCCGGGCAGAGCATTTATGAACTACCCCACCGCGTAGGCGGGTGGGGTTTCCTCACCCGCTTGGCAGCAGAGCTTTTGTCTCTTCTTCTGCCC
>NZ_JANSJD010000037.1:0-5280 GCF_047462395.1 Synechococcus sp. H55.7 | reverse complement strand
GATGGCGCCGCAGGACCAGCCGCACGAGCGCTTTGAGTTCCCCGAAGAAGTCCTACCCCGCGGCAACGCGCTCTAAACTGGCGCTGGCTGTCGAACGCTTGAGTTCTCTCGATCCTTCACGTGAGAGCCGGGGCCGAGCGTTCGCCTATTCAAGTCTTGGATTGCATGGGTAGGCGCTCGGCCATTCTTAAGCTCCTTTGCTTTTCACCTCTATCTTCTGCTGTACTGACTGTTACTCTTTTTGGAGGCTGGCCTCAGTGACTTCAACGACCTTTGGTTCCGCAGCGATGCAGGATCGCACCCAGGGCGGGTTTGCCTGGTGGGCCGGGAATGCTCGCTTGATCAATCTCTCCGGTCGGCTCTTGGGTGCCCACGTGGCCCACGCCGGCCTGATCGTCTTCTGGGCGGGAGCGATGCTGCTGTTTGAGGTGGCTCACTTCACGCCGGATCGGCCTATGTACGAGCAGGGCCTGATCCTGATGCCCCACGTGGCCACTCTGGGCTGGGGGGTTGGCCCGGGCGGCGAAGTTATCGACACCTACCCCTACTTTGTGATCGGCGTGCTGCACTTGATCTCCAGCGCAGTGCTGGGGTTGGGGGGCATCTATCACGCCGTGCGCGGCCCAGAAACCCTGGAGCAGTCTTTCCCCTTCTTCGGCTACGACTGGAAAGACAAGAACAAGATGACCACCATCTTGGGGATCCACCTCATCCTCTTGGGGTTGGGGGCTTTCCTGTTGGTGGCCAAGGCCATGTGGTTTGGCGGTGTCTATGACACCTGGGCTCCCGGCGGTGGCGATGTGCGAGTGATCACCAACCCCACCCTCAACCCGGCGGTGATCTTCGGCTACCTGTTCAAGTCTCCCTTCGGCGGCGACGGCTGGATCATCAGCGTGGACAACATGGAGGATGTGATCGGCGGCCATATCTACATCGGCATCATCTGCATTGCCGGTGGGATCTGGCACATCCTCACCAAGCCTTTTGGCTGGGCCCGCCGTGCCTTCATCTGGTCGGGGGAAGCTTATCTCTCCTACAGCTTGGCGGCGGTCTCGCTGATGAGCTTTATTGCCACCTGCTACATCTGGTTCAACAACACTGTTTACCCCAGCGAGTTCTACGGCCCCACCGGCCCTGAAGCCTCGCAAGCGCAAGCCCTCACCTTTATCGTGCGCGACCAGCGCCTGGGGGCGAACATCGGCCAGGCCCAAGGCCCCACCGGTCTGGGTAAGTACCTGATGCGCTCCCCCACGGGCGAGATCATCTTCGGCGGTGAGACGATGCGCTTCTGGGATGTGCGGGCGCCCTGGAAAGAGCCGCTGCTGGGCCCCAATGGCTTGGATCTGGATAAGTTGAAAAACGACATCCAACCCTGGCAAGCTCGCCGTGCGGTGGAGTACATGACCCACGCGCCACTGGGATCCCTGAACTCGGTGGGGGGTGTGGCGACCGAGATCAACACGGTGAACTTCACCAGCCCGCGCACCTGGCTGGCAGCCCACAACTTCATCTTCGGCTTCCTGTTCTTCGTTGGCCACCTGTGGCATGCCGGTCGCGCCCGTGCCGCTGCTGCCGGCTTTGAGAAAGGGATCAGCCGCGAGAACGAGCCGGTTTACCGGATGAAGCCGATCCGATAAGCACGGAAGTCTCTCGGAGATCAACCTTTGGCCCCCGGTAGGGGGCCTTTTTTTTGGGGATCCCCCCCGCCAGGATTGGCAGAGAAGGAAGAGAGGATAGAGACTGAGAAGGCTGAATGTTCGGTAAAGATGCACAAAGTCCCGGTTACGGTCATCACCGGATTTTTGGGATCCGGCAAGACCACGGTGATCCGTCACCTGTTGCTCAACAACCAGAGCCGCCGCATCGCCGTATTGGTCAATGAGTTTGGCGAAGTGGGCATCGACGGCGAACTGCTGCGGGATTGCCAACGTTGCGAGGGAGAGGGATCCATCCCCATTTTGGAGCTGGCCAACGGCTGCCTCTGCTGCACGGTGCAGGAGGAATTTTTGCCCACCATGGAAACCCTGCTGCAGCGGCGGGCGGAGCTGGACTGCATCCTGATTGAGACTTCAGGATTGGCCTTGCCTAAGCCCCTGGTGCAGGCTTTCCGCTGGCCAACCCTTCGCACCGGTGCCACGGTGGATGCGGTGATTGCAGTGGTGGACGGTCAGGCTCTGGCTTCTGGGCAACTGGTGGGGGATCGGGCGGCGCTGGAAGCGCAGCGGCAGGCCGATGAGAGCCTGGATCACGAGACGCCCATTGAGGAGCTGTTTGCGGATCAGTTGAGCTGCGCCGATTTGGTGCTGCTGAGCAAGGTGGATCAGATCACGTTGTCGGAGCGAGCGCGCGTGGAGAGCTGGCTGCGGCAACAATTGCGCCCTGAGGTTCGAGTCCTTCCCTGTGAGCGGGGCCAGGTTGCCCCAGAAGTGCTCTTGGGCTTGCAGGCGGCGGTGGAAGATCAGTTGGAGTGCCGCCCCAGCCACCACGACCACGAGGAGGAGCACGAGCACGAGGCCTTCGAGTCTTTTTACCTGAGCCTGGAGGGGAGCTATGAGCCGGGATCCCTAGTTGCCCAACTGCGCCAACTGGCTCAAGAGGAATGCCTCTACCGGGTGAAAGGGTTTGTGGCCGTGCCCCACAAGCCGATGCGGCTGGTGCTGCAGGGAGTGGGAGGGCGATTTGAAACCTACTACGACCGGCCCTGGCGCCCGCAAGAGCCGCGGTTGACCCGCCTAGTGTTCATCGGGCAGAGGCTTAACCGGGAGCGCATTGCCGCTCAGCTTCAGGGCTTGGCTCACAGAGAAGCAGCGGCTTTTACCGGCTGATCCCTGTCGGGATCCCTCACCCCCAGCCCCTCTCCCAGAGGGAGTGATCCCCTCACCCCCAGCCCCTCTCCCAGAGGGAGTGATCCCCTCACCCCCAGCCCCTCTCCCAGAGGGAGAGGGGAGTTGGCGTGACCCTATAAAAGCGGCCTAGAGGTAGACATCTAGGAGAGAGGCCACGGTGGGGAAGTGGCAGGGCAAGCCCAGGGCTGCTGGCGAAAGGGCCGGATAGACAAAATGGCGGTGGCGCAGACAGTACTCGTCCCACGCCGAAAGCCGCACCCCAAACAGAAAAGCCAAGCTGCGGAGGAGTCCGAGGGGCAAGGGCAGGCGGAAGTAGATCCGCTTTCTGAAATAGGCGCACACCTGTTCCACGCACTCATCCACAGACAGAGGGGGGTTGCCCAACACCCAATCGCCGCCACCGGGCGGATGGGCTACCCAGTAGGCCACCATCTCTGCCACATCGGCAGCGTGGATGAAGTGGAAGCTAGCATCCACCCGCAAAAAGCGGATGAGATCCAGCCAGCGGAGCACATCCTTGAGGCCGGCGGTGATGTGGGAATAGGGGTGGTGGGGGCTGCCGCCAAACAGTAGGGTGGGGTAGAGCGTCAGCAGCCGATCCGGCCAGAAGCAGCTTTCCCGCCGCCGCAGCAGCATCGCGTACTTGCTGCGGATGTAGTCGGTGCCGGCCTGGCCAGCGATGGCCAAGGGTTGTAACGCCTGATCCAAAAGGCTGGCGGTGGAAAAGTAGATCACCTGCTGGCAGCGCCGGGGATCCAACAACTGAAAGAGCTCCAGAGTGTGGGTAACATTCACCGCCCAGGTTAGGGTGGGATCCCCCCAAGCCGCCGCCATGTGGATCAGCCCATCCATCTGTTGCAGCAGGGCAGCGTGCTCGCGGATGTGCAGCAGATCGCCGGGCACCAGGGTGATGGGGGCGGGCAGCCGTTCCGGGGGCAGCCGCAGGCGGCTGGGGTTGCGAATAAGAATGTAGAGGTGGTAGGCGGGCCGCTCCGGAAACTCGGGATCCCTTTGCTGGGCCAGGCGCTCCAACACATAGTGCCCCAGACAGCCGCTAGCGCCGGTAAGAAACAGGTTTCGCAAGAGATCTTCCCAACGGCAACTCATCGAAAAAGCTTTTGACTAGTCTACCGCCTTGGCTTGCGCCTGCCGGAGCGGCTTAACCCCCAATTCCTCTGACGGCAAGTCCGGGCAACTGCACCCTGTTCCAAGCCGGGCAGCAGGCTAGAAATCTGGCCCGAAGAATGGCAGCATAGTTCGACAAGGATCCCCTACCGGGATCCCAGCTAAGACCGCGCTCAACTCGACCTCTGTCTGTGGCCGTAACCTCCTCTTCCCCTAGCAGGCGCGCTTTCAGTCTGTGGCCGCCGCTGGCCTTGGTCTTGCAGCGGCTGGCCCAAGCGGTGCCGGTGCTACTGCTGATCACGGTGCTTAGCTTTTTGCTCTTGCAACTGGCTCCCGGCGATTTTTTGGATCCCTTGCGGGCGGATCCCAGTGTCAGCCAAGAGTTTATCGCCCAGGAAGAGGCACGGCTGGGCCTGGATAAGCCCTTGATTTGGCAGTATTTGACCTGGCTGAGCAATCTGCTGCAGGGGGATTTTGGCGTCAGCTACACATACCGCGTGCCGGTGGCGCAACTCATCCTCTCCCGCGCCGGCGCCACCTTGCTGTTGGCAGTGTGCTCTGTTTTGCTAACTTGGCTAATTGCCATTCCTCTGGGGATCCTGGGGGCGCTGCGGCAGAACACTCCTTTGGATCGGGCGTTGCAGTTGCTCAGCTACCTGGGGCAGGCCATGCCCAGCTTTGTGCTGGCCATTTTGCTGCTGATCGTGGCTCAAAACGTGGGCTGGTTGCCGGTAGGGGGAATGACCAGTGTTTATTTTGCCGAGCTCGGTTGGGGGGGGAAGCTGCTGGATCTGGGCCGCCACCTGCTCTTGCCCACGCTGGCCCTGAGCATTACCAGCTTTGCCGGCCTGCAGCGGATTACCCGCGGCAACTTCTTGGACGTGCTGCGGCAGGAATACATCCAGGCGGCGCGGGCACGGGGCATTCCTGAATGGCGGGTGATCTGGCTGCATGCATTGCGCAACGCCGTCAACCCCTTGATCACGATCTTGGGCTTTGAGTTTGCCAATCTGCTCAGCGGCTCCTTCATTGCCGAGTTTTTCTTCAATTGGCCGGGGCTGGGCAAGCTGCTCTTGGAAGCCGTCCAAAGCTTTGACATCAACGTGGTGATGGCCGGGCTTTTGCTGGGAGCGGTGATGCTGATTTTGGGCAACCTGTTGGCCGATCTGCTCTTGATGTGGGTGGATCCGCGGATCCGACCTGAGTCTTTGCTATGAACTACCCCACCGCGTAGGCGGGTGGGGTTTCCTCACCCGCTTGACAGCAGAGCTTTTGTCTCTTCTTCTGCCCCAGTTGCTTCATCGTTCGC
>NZ_JANSJD010000036.1:0-10763 GCF_047462395.1 Synechococcus sp. H55.7 | reverse complement strand
GGCAGAGGAAGAGACAAAAATCTCGCCGTAAAGCGGATGGGGAAACCCCACCCGCCTGCGCGGTGGGGTAGTTCATCGAAGCAGAGCCCCCCATTCTGCTGGGAGCGGTAGCCGGCCTAGGTCAGGCCCACTATACTAAACTAACCATTGGCCTGGCCCGACCCATGTAAAGCAAGTAACGGAGAGGGCCGATACGTTTGCATGCCCACTGACATCCAGGATCCCCACCCATGACGGAAACAGCTGACCTTTGGCCACAGCTTTTGGGACAGTTGCTGGATCGGCAATCTCTGAGCGAAGCCCAAGCCGAACAGTTGATGAACGGCTGGCTGCAGAACCAAGTGCCGGATGTGGTGTCGGGGGCGATCCTGGCGGCTCTGCAAGCCAAGGGGGTCAGCGCCGGTGAACTGGCCGGAATGGCGCGGGTGCTGCAGCGGGCTTCGCTGGGATCCCCGCTGGACTTGCCCCTGTTGGTGGATACCTGCGGCACCGGCGGCGATGGAGCCGGCACGTTTAACATTTCTACAGCCGTGGCCTTTGTGGTCAGTGCAGCCGGGATCCCGGTGGTGAAGCACGGCAACCGTTCGGCCTCTGGCAAAGTCGGCTCGGCAGATGTGCTGGAGGCCCTGGGGGTGAACCTCAACGCCGAGCCAGAGCGGGTGCGGGCGGCGGTGGCGGAAGTGGGCATCACCTTTTTGTTTGCGCCTCACTGGCACCCGGCCATGCGGGCGGTGATCCCCTACCGGCGGGCCCTCAAAGTTCGCACCATTTTCAACCTGTTGGGGCCCTTGGTCAATCCTTTCTACCCCAACCGCCAGGTGATCGGGGTGTACGCGCCGGAGCTGGTGCCGGTGATGGCCGAGGCCCTGTGCCTGTTGGGACGGGAAGGAGCCGTGGTGTTGCACAGCCGGGAAGGTCTCGACGAGGCTGGGCTGGAGCGGGCCACGGATCTGGGCCTGCTCTCCCAGGGATCCCTGCGCACAGAAGTCTTGAACCCACGAGATTACGATCTCACACCTGCGCCCACCTCGGCTCTCCAGGGGGGAGACTTGGCGGAAAATGCCGCCATCCTCACCCGCGTCCTCCAGGGATCCGGAGCACCTGCCCAGCAGGATGTGGTGGCCCTCAATGCCGCTTTGGCTCTGCAGGTGGCGGGAGCTGTTCCCGATTGGGGATCCGGAATTGCCCGAGCGCGGGAGATCCTTGCCAGCGGCGCCGCCTGGGATCGCCTGCAAAAATTGGTCGATTTTCTGGCTTCCTAAAACTCCCGCCCTCGCCCAAAAGCCAACACCTCCTCCACCCCCAGGCGAGGCTTGCGGGGCAAGTTGCCCGGAGCTGGGTAGCCCACCGCCAGGAGCATCACCGGCACGTAGCGGTCGGCAATGCCGAACTCCCGCTTCACCCCTTCCGGGTCAAAGCCGATCATCGGCCCGCTCACTAACCCCTTCGCCTGCGCCGCGATCATCAAGGCCATGGCCGCCAGCGCCCCGGAGCGAATCGCCTCATCTCGCGCCAAAGCGGGATTGTTGGCGTAGGTGGCTTGGGCCATATTCACCCAGCCTTCCGCCCGATCAGGAGAGAGGATCCCGGCAGCAACGGCTCTCTGGACAAGTTCAGGCAGCTTCTCATGCCCCCGCAGATCCCCCAAGATGATAAACACCACCGCCGCATCCGCCACTTTCTGCTGGTTGTAGGCCAGGGACTTGAGGCGTTCTTTGTCCTCGGGATCGGCAACGGCAACGAACCGCCAGTGCTGGATGTTGAAGGAAGAGGGGGCTTCCGTAGCATAGGCAACCAGCTCTCGGATCTCCGCTTCCGATAGACGACGGCTGGGATCAAACCTGTCGGCGGAAATCCGCTCTTTCAGGGCGGCTAGGGCGTCCATAGGGATCCTCTGAGGTGTCGGTCAAAGGCTGCTGCCCCCAAAGGCGGAGGCAAGATTGGCAAATGCTATACATTCCGTGCTCAAACGGTCTGCCTTCTTTGTTATCTCCTTTTTTTGGGCCTGTGGCAACCGGGTGAGGCATGAGTTGGGCTTTGGCAGAGCAGGCGAGCGGGATCCCTGACGCAAAGGCAGGTATGATGGAGAAGTAACCCGGTCTGGTCTGGATCCTGGGGTTAAATGTTGGATTGGTGAGGTTGATGAGGAGAAGCAATCGGTGAACTTCGGTCGAGTGCTGACGGCCATGGTTACCCCCTTCACCGATGAGGGGGAGCTCAACTACGATGAGGCCGCTCGTTTGGCCGATTACTTAGTAACCCACGGCAGCGACGGCTTGGTGGTCTGTGGCACTACGGGCGAGTCTCCCACCCTGACTTGGCAAGAAGAGTACGAACTGTTCCGCGTGGTGCGAGATGCTGTGGCCGGTCGGGCCAAGGTGATCGCCGGGACTGGCTCCAACTCCACCCGCGAGGCCATCGAAGCCACCCGCAAGGCTGCCCAATTGGGCTTGGACGGCTCTCTGCAGGTGGTGCCCTACTACAACAAGCCTACCCAGCTCGGCCTTTACGAGCACTTCAAGGCCGTTGCCCAGGCCAGTGACCTGCCCATCATGCTCTACAACATTCCCGGACGGACGGGGGTGAGCCTGCAGCCGGAAACAGTGGCAAAATTGGCAGAATTGACAACGATTGTCGCCATCAAGGAAGCCAGTGGTACAATGGAAATGGCTTCAGAAATTCGGCGGCTTACTCCCTCCCGTTTCGCTATTTATTCGGGAGACGACTCCCTGACCCTGCCGATTTTGTCTTTGGGAGGCAGTGGCGTGGTCAGTGTAGCCAGTCACCTGGTTGGGCCACAACTGCAGGAGTTGATTCAGAGCTACGCCAAAGGGCAGCACGACCAAGCTTTGGCTCACCATTTGCGTCTGTTTCCGTTGTTCAAGGTTTTATTTGTCGAGACCAACCCCGTTCCGGTCAAGGCAGCGCTGGAGATGCAAGGTTGGCGAGTGGGTCGGGCGCGTCTTCCCCTAGCGCCGCTGCAGCCCAGTTCTCGGCAAGTTTTGCGACAGGTGCTTGAAGAGATGGGCCTACTGGCTGAAGCGAAGGGATCTGAGCAAATGGCGACGAAAGTTTCATGATGGCACCTTGAGGTTTTACTTCCGCTATGACCGGGGTTTGCAGGGAGTTCTTTTGTGGCGTTTGACCTGTGGGTAAGTAGCTTTTTCCCTGAAAAGCTCTTTCCCCCTTTGGGAAATGGATGAGTTGTGGCGGCTGAGTTCAGCTTTCACCCACAGCTGGGTCGGGAATGGCTTGCGCCAATTTCTGTTTTTGCTTTTTACTGTTGAGGATCTAAGCTCATATGCCAACATCACGTTCTTCGGTTGCTTCTCGTTCTGTGACTCCACAAACCACCTCTTCCGTGCAGATGATTCCACTGGGTGGCGAACGGGAGATCGGCAAAAACACCTGGGCCTTCCGCTACGAGGATGACATTATCCTCTTGGATGCCGGTTTGGCTTTTCCAGAGGAGGGTATGCACGGCGTGAATATCGTGCTGCCGGACATGACCTACATCAAGCAAAACCGTGACAAAGTGCGGGGGATGGTGGTTACCCACGGCCACGAAGATCACATCGGCGGGATCCCGTATCACCTACGAGAATTTGATATTCCGGTCATCTACGGCCCCCGATTGGCGCTGGCCTTGCTGGAGGAGAAACTGCGCGATGTGGGGCTATTGAACCGCACAGAATTGCGCCCCGTCGCCCCCCGCGAAATCGTTCCTTTGAGCAAGCACTTTTTTGCCGAATTCATCCGCAACACCCACTCTTTTGCCGATAGCTTTACGGTGGCTCTGCACACGCCGGTGGGTGTCATTATCCAGACCGGTGACTTCAAGATCGACCATACCCCGGTGGATGGGGAGCGCTTCGACCTGCAGCGGCTGGCCGAGCATGGGGAAAAGGGGGTGCTGTGTCTGATTAGCGACTCCACCAACGCCGAAGTGCCGGGGTTTACCCCTTCCGAGGCTTCTGTACTGCCCGGTCTCACCAAGGCGATTGCGGGAGCCAAGGGGCGGGTGATCATCACCACCTTTGCTTCTTCGGTACATCGCCTCAATTTGGTGTTGCAGATTGCCGAGCAGCAGGGCCGGGTGGTGTCTTTGCTGGGCCGCTCCATGTTGAACGTGGTGGCTCACGCGCGGCGCCTGGGCTACATCCGCTGCAAGGACGAAACGCTGCAGCCGATGCACGTGATCAACAGCCTGCCGGACGACAAAGTGATCATCCTTACCACCGGATCCCAGGGCGAACCGCTGGCTGCTCTGACCCGCATTGCCAATGGCGAGCACCCGCAGTTGCAGATCAAGCCGGGAGACACGGTGGTGTGGTCGGCCAACCCGATCCCGGGCAACACGCTGGCAGTAACGCGGGTGATCGACAAGCTGATGGAGCTGGGGGCCAATGTCATCTACGGCAAGGACAAGGGGCTGCACGTTTCTGGCCACGGCTGCCAGGAAGATCAAAAGCTGATGATCGCCCTCACCCGTCCCAAGTTCTTTGTCCCCACCCACGGGGAGTACCGCATGCTGGTCAAACATGCCGAAACGGCGATGAGCATGGGGATCCCGCGGGAAAACATCGTGATTATCGGCAACGGCGATGTGGTGGAGGTCAACCGTGAACGCATTGCTGTCACGGGCCGCGTCCCCTCTGGCCTGCAGATGATCGCCGCTTCCCACGATGGGGTGGTCATGGACGAGATGCTGCAGGAGCGCCAGCAGATGGCCAAAGATGGCATGGTGACGGTAGTGATCAGCTTGGATGGCAGCGGCCAGTTGCTCTGCACGCCGCAGGTGCAAAGTTTGGGCCTGGCGGGTGAGGGCAATTCTTTTAAAGGATCCGACCTAAAACCCCTGCTGGAGGACACCCTCAAGCAAGCTTGGCCGCGCTTTGCCCGCTCGCTGGAGCGGGGCAGGCTGGAGATCGACTGGGCCGGCCTCAAGGGGGAGGTAGAGCGGGTGGTGCGCCGCTTTGTCCGCGAACAACTGCCCGGCAAGCCGACGGTGCTGGTTTTTGTCCAGTCGCCTGAAGAGGAGTCTGTGCCGGTCACCTCTCTGCCAGTTGGGGAAGCCCAGCCGGAACAGGAACGGCTGGCCCTGGGACGACGGCGGCGCTCCTCGGCGGCGGTGGCGGCTTCTTAAGACCGGCTTGCTGGGGTTTCCCAAGACTCCAGCGCCTCTTTCCTGCTACGGGAGAGGAGCGGGGATGTAGAGGCATCATCGGCGCGGCACCCTAGAGGGAGTGCGGATCTAGTGGCCAGGAGATTTCTGCTGCTGAGGGGAGGGATCCCACCTCGCTAAAGGGTGGGCAGCGGCGCTGGGGCGGGACGGGCTGCTGCAGGATCCTCAAGAAGGCCTCGGCCAGGTCGGCATATCCCCGGTCGTTGGGGTGAAAGCCATCGGCCAGCGGGCCGGGGAAGAAAGACTCGCGGCGGTAGGAGCGGGGATCGCAGAGGAGATCCACCACGGGGATCCCTTCTTGGCTCAAGGGGTTGATGGCCCGTTGGCTGAGGCCGACGGAGACCCAAGCCAGCAGTTGCCGCAGGCTGCTGGGCTGCTGCTGCCCCAGGGGGATCAGGGCGAAGTTGGGCAGGTTGGCCACCGCCAGGCGAGCTTGGGGAGCACGGGCCCGCACCGCCTGCAGCAGGGTTTGGTAGTCGGCGGCAAATTGTTGGATCTGGCGCTCAACAAAGGGCAAGGGATCCTCGCCGCGCAGAGTCCGTTGGGCTGCCGCGAAGACAATAGCGTTGGTGTCGTTGCCGCCCACCCAGAGGGTGATCAGGGTGGCGTCGGGAGGGATGCGCGGCACTTGATCCTGGAGCAGGTTGGCCGGGATCCCTTCCCGCAGGGCTTGCATGGCTGGGCTGAGTACCGCTCCTGAGCGGCCCAAGTTAATCAGCTCCACCGGGCCGGGCAGCAGGCGGGCCAGGCGGGGGACATACCCCGTCCCGTTGGGGCAGTCCAGCGGCTCTGAGCGCTGCGGGCGGGTGCCGGCAGCGTTGGCTGGACCATCGCAGGAGATGGAGGCGTTGAAGCCAACGGCATCACTGGCTCCCAGAGCAACGTAGCGGGTGAGGGCGGGCGGGCTGGGTATGAGAACAGCGGGGGGAGATCCAGAGGCTTCGGAACAAGCAGTTAGCCCCCACCCCAGCATCCCGATTGCCATAGAGAGCAGCAGCAACCGAACGGGTCTGGGGGCTTGCCTCTTTTGCCAAGTAGGGGAGCCCATGGGGTAGCTTTGCTGCAGAGGTGGGGGAAGCCCCCAGCCAAGCTAGCCGAAGATTGGCCAATCGGGGAGTATGGTGGGAGTATGGCGCTGCGTTTTTGCAAGTCCCGCACCTACCACGATCCCCTGCACGGTGCCATCAGCCTGGATGGCGGGGATCCGGTCGAGGCGCTGCTGATTCGCCTCATCGACACCCCGGCCTTCCAGCGCCTGCGCCGCGTCCGCCAGTTGGACACCGCTTTTTTTACCTTCCATGGCGCTGAGGGATCCCGCTTCACCCACTCGGTGGGAGTGCTGCAGGTTACGCGGCGCCTGTTTGACAAATTGGCCCGCCGCTACCCGGAGCTGCGCCCCTACCGCGCCGTTACCCTGGTTGCCGCTCTGCTGCACGACATTGGCCATGCCCCCTTTAGCCATGCCGGCGAGGAGATCTTCGGCTGCCGACACGAGGTCTGGACGGCCCGCATCGCGCGGGAGGATCCCCAGATAGCCACGCTGGTGGCGGAGTTTGACCCGCAACTGCCGGCCCAACTGGAGCAGGTGTGGCAGAAACAATTTCCCCTGCCGCTGGTGGGGCAGCTTATTGCCAGCCAACTGGACTGCGACCGCTTTGACTACCTGATGCGCGACAGCCTGCTCACCGGCGCCCAATACGGCCACCTGGATCTGGATCGCATCCTCACGGTGTTGGACTACGACCCGGAGACGGGATCCCTCTCCATTCCCGCCCGCAAAGGCCTGGGAGCCATCGAGCACTATCTGGTGGTGCGCTATTTCATGTACACCCAGGTGTACCAGCACCCCAAGAGCCTGTGTGCCCGCTTTATTTTGGAGCGGCTCTTCAAGCGGGCCCAGGTGCTCCTGCACCAGGGAAAGATCGAGCTGGATCCCATCTTGAGTGCCTGGTGTTGGGCGGCGCTGGCGGTGCAAAAGGGGGATCCCTTCGAGCTGCCTTTGCCCCTCTATTTGGCTGCTGACGATGTGATGTTCAGCTACCCTTTTCGCTTTTGGGCCATGGCGGGGAAGGATCCCATCTTGGCCGATTTGGCGCGGCGCTATTTGGATCGGGATCTATTCAAGGCCCGCAACATCACCCGCCTGCCAGAAGAGCGACGCCAAGAGCTGGTGGCAACTCTAAGCCAGAAGATGCAGCGAGATGGCTTGGATCCAGAAAGCTATTTGGGAATTCGCTCGGCCCATGTCCAGGGCTACAGCTTCTACGACCAAGGGATCCAACTCAAAACCGAGGACGGCTACGTGGAAATTGCCCAGCTCTCGCCGCTGGTGCGATCCCTGGTGGAAACGCAAAGCCAGGTTTGGCTGATCTTCCCCCGCCCCTACAGCGATATCGTAGAGAGGGCTTTGTCTGCCTAGAGGATTGGCAGATCCCAGGGCTAGGGCATGGGCAAAATCCGTTCCTTATCTGAAAGAGGGAAGCAAGAGTGGGAATCCAGGAGATCCTGGCGATGGTGTTGGCGCTAACGGCCCTGGCGATTGCCTTGGTGGCGCTGCGGCTGGGGCGGGCGCTGCGGGCTTCCCCCTGGCTGCGGGATCCCTTGCCGGAGCAAGCGGCAGAGGTCGCAGCGGCCCTGGAGCGGCTGGCGGTGATCGTGCCTGCCTACAACGAGGCGGAGAATGTGGTGGGCTGTCTGAGCAGCATCCTGGACAGCACCGCCGCCCCGCTGCAGGTCTGGCTGGTGGACGACGGCTCCACCGATGCCACCTGGGAGCTGGCCCAGGCCCTGGCCGCCGAACGGCAAGATCCGCGGCTGCACCTGCTCCAAGGGGATCCCCGCCCCCAGGGTCAAACGTGGGTGGGCAAAAACTGGGCCTGTGCCCAGGCCGTTGCCGCCCTGGCCGCCCAGCCTGATCCCCCCGACTACCTGCTCTTTCTCGACTGCGACGTGCGGCTGGGATCCGCTGCCATCGAAGCAACCCTAGGACAGTTGCTGGCAAGCGGCAGCGGCTTGGTAAGCGTAGGGCCTCAGTTGGTGTGCGGCTGTCTGGCCGAGTGGCTGGTGCAGCCCATCATGATGGTCATCTTGGCGGCAGGCTACGACTTTGCCGCCGTCAACGATCCCAAGCGTCCCAAGGCCTTTGCCTTCGGGCCGTTCATGCTGTTTCGCCGCTCCGCCTACGAGCAAGTGGGCGGACACGCCGGCGTGGCCAATGTGGTTATCGAGGATGTGGCCTTGGCCCAGCGCATCAAAGCGGCTGGCCTGGGCTTGCAGATTTGCCTAGGGGGGTCGCGGGTGCGATGCCGCATGTACGCCAATGGAGCCGCCCTCTGGGAAGGGTGGACGAAAAACTGGTTCCTGGGCCTGGAGCGCAACTGGGCCCTCGCCGTGTTGGCGATGGTCACTGTCTTAAGCCTCTGCAGCCTGCCCTGGCTGGGGTTGATCCTGGCTGTGGCTACGGGATCCCTGCAGGTCTTGGCGGCCAGCCTGGCCGGGATCCTAGGCCAAGGGGTTATCCGCCTGCTTCTATGGCGTTGGGCCCACCTGCCGCTGCGTTACTGGTGGCTGACGGCGGTGGGAGGCTGGGTGACGGCAGCCATCATCTTGGCTTCTGCCATCCGCACCACCAGCGGGCGCAACTGGACTTGGCGGGGCCGTCCCCTGGGGTCAAACTAGCCTGGATCCTCTGAAATCTGTTGGGAACATGGTCTAATGGGGGATGTTCGGGGAGCATCCCAAAATAAACAAGCGGCGTTGACAAGGTGTTTACAAAGGTGGGATAGCACCATGCAGGCTTTGGTCATCGGCTCCGGGGGACGGGAACACGCTCTGGCCTGGAAGCTGCTGCAGTCTCCCCAGGTTACACGAGTCTACTGTGCCCCCGGCAACGGCGGCACGCAGCAGATGCCCCGCTGTCAGTCTGTGGCTTTGGCGGCCACCGACATCGAGGGACTGGTGCGATTTACTACCGTGCAAGGGATCCGCCTGACGGTGGTGGGGCCGGAACTGCCCTTGGTGGCGGGAATTGTGGACGCCTTTCAGGCAGCGGGGCTGCCCATTTTCGGCCCCAGTCGCGCCGCCGCCCAACTGGAGGGAAGCAAGCTCTGGGCCAAGCAACTGATGCAGGAAGCGGGGATCCCTACGGCTCCGGCTGCTGGCTTTGCCGACTTGTCCGAGGCGCTGGCCTACCTGGATGCAAGGACTGCGTCAGGCAAAGGCAGCTATCCGGTGGTGATCAAAAAAGATGGGCTGGCCGCCGGCAAGGGGGTGACCGTTGCCCATAGCCGGGAAGAAGCCGTGCAGGCTCTGGAGGCGGCCCTGGCCAAGCCGGGCGAGCAGGTGCTGATCGAGGAGTTTCTCGCCGGCCAAGAGGTGTCGGTGCTGGCCCTGACGGATGGCCAGATCTGCCTGCCGCTGCTGCCCGCCCAAGACTACAAGCGCCTTGGCGATGGCGATACCGGCCCCAACACCGGCGGCATGGGGGCCCACGCTCCGGCAGACTACTTGGTAACCCCAGAACTGTTGGCCCGCATCCAAGCCCAAGTGCTGGATCCCACCCTGCAGGCTCTGCAGCGGCGGGGCATCCGCTACCAGGGGGTGATCTACGCCGGCCTGATGATCACGCCCAATGGGGATCCCTATGTGTTGGAGTACAACTGCCGCTTCGGGGATCCCGAAGCCCAGGTGATCCTGCCCCTGTTGGAAAACCCTCTGGACGAGGTGCTGCTGGCCTGCATCGAGGGACGGCTGGCCGAGGTGCAACTGAAGTGGAAACCCGGCTACGCCGCCTGCGTGGTCATGGCCGCCTCCGGCTACCCTGACAGCTACGAGCGAGGGATCCCCATTGCCGGCCTGGAGGCCGCCGCCGCCACCGGGGCCCTGGTGTTCCATGCCGGCACTCGCCAGGTGGGCAAGCAGCTTCTCAGCGACGGCGGGCGTGTCCTCTGTCTTACCGGCCAAGGGGCAACTCTAGCAGAAGCGCTGCGCCAAGCCTATGCCGCTGTGGAGCAGGTGCAGTTCCCCAAAGCCCACTACCGCTCCGACATCGGCAGCCGCGCCCTCGGGCCTGCCGTCCGGCGAGGTGCGCTGCCCGCCCAGTAACCCCCTCAGCTTCCTAGGCAGAAGTAGGGCCCCAGAGAGGTCGCTTCTCCGGGGCCCCTAAAGCAGTTTTTAAAAAAGCTTTGATGCTTAAACCCTAGCTCCTCTGGTAACGAGACTGCAATGATAGTATCAAAACCTCAACTTTACTTTAAGCTCCTCAACAATAACCCTCTGCTTTGCCCGAGCACGGAGATCGCCCCGTCGGCGCTCTCTCCTGCAACGATCTGGCCCTCTCTTATCCAAGAGGGATCCCGCATCAAGTGGCTGGGGTCATTCCAGTGGCAGAAGGGGTAGTTGCCTGCAGCGGCCCAAAGCACTGGAGAATCGTCTCGCCTAAGTGCATTCAAACAACTGAGCTTAACGTAAGGTGCGGAATTCCCCACCGTCTATACGGTGGAGATGGATAGCACCCTCTGACTGATTCTGGATGTATTGCTTCACAATTTCTAGGGAGCAAATCATGCCAAAGCCTAGC
>NZ_JANSJD010000035.1:0-12116 GCF_047462395.1 Synechococcus sp. H55.7 | reverse complement strand
TGAAGCAATACATCCAGAATCAGTCAGAGGGTGCTATCCATCCCCACCCGGGTGGGGAATTCCGCACCTTACGTTAAAGTTTAAGGTTGAGGGTCTTCTCGGAGGTTGCGATGAGCCATCCAGCCAGCCCAGCGCTTGCACCGGCAGAAACCTCTGCCCCCATTCATGTGGTGGGCGGGGGGTTGGCGGGGACAGAGGCCGCCTGGCAAATCGCCCAGTTGGGGTTGCCTGTCCTCCTTTCGGAGATGCGCCCCGTGCGCCAGAGCCCGGCCCACCACACCGATCAGTTGGGGGAGCTGGTGTGCAGCAACTCCTTTGGGGCTGCGGCCAGCGATCGGGCGGCAGGGCTGCTCAAGGAAGAGCTGCGACAACTGGGATCCCTGGTGATGGCGACGGCGGATCGCCATGCCGTGCCGGCAGGAGGGGCATTGGCGGTGGATCGGGCCCGCTTCAGCCAGGCTCTCACGGCAGCCATTCAAAACCATCCCCGCATCACTCTGCGCCGGGAGGAGGTGACGGAGATCCCGGAGGGCATTGCCGTCCTCTGTACCGGCCCTCTGACCAGCGATCCCCTGGCTAAGGCGCTGCAAGCCTTTACGGGCCTGGAATACCTGAGCTTTTTCGATGCTTCTAGCCCCATTGTCGCCGGGGATTCCTTGAACCGGGCGGTGGTGTTTCAGGCTTCCCGCTACGACAAAGGGGAGGCAGCCTATCTCAACTGCCCTATGACGGAGGCGGAGTACGAACGGTTTTGGCAGGCGCTGGTGACGGCGGAGCAGGCGCCCCTCAAGGATTTTGAGCGGGAGGAGCGCAAGTTTTTCGAGGGCTGCCTGCCGATTGAAGAAATGGCGCGCCGGGGCAAAGAGACTCTCTGTTTTGGCCCTTTGAAGCCGGTGGGCTTGGTGGATCCGCGCACGGGATCCCGTCCTCACGCGGTGGTGCAGTTGCGACAAGAGGACAAAGCAGGGCAATTGTGGAACCTGGTGGGTTTTCAAACCAACTTGAAATGGGGAGAACAGCAGCGGGTTTTTCGGCTCATCCCCGGCCTGGAACAAGCGGAGTTCGTCCGCTTTGGGGTGATGCACCGCAATACGTTTTTGAATTCGCCCCAGCTTTTGTGGCCAACCTTGCAATTTCGTCGCCGACCGACGCTGTTTGCCGCCGGCCAGTTGGTGGGCACCGAAGGCTATGCCTGTGCTGTGGCGGGAGGGTGGCTGGCCGGACAGAACGCTGCCCGCCTGGCCTTGGGGCTGCCCTTGATCACGCTGCCCCCTGAGACGATGATGGGATCCCTGTTTCAATTCATCAGCAGCGCCGATCCCAGGCATTTTCAGCCGATGCCGGCCAATTTTGGCCTGCTGCCAGAGCTGGAGGGGCGGAAGCTCCGCAACAAGCAGGAGCGCTATGGCCGCTACCGGGATCGGGCTTTGGCTGCTCTGACGGCAACCGGGCTGGTGCGCCAAGCGCAAAGTGCTTGAGGGAGCTGCGGGCAGTTCCAACGGTTGCATGAAGTCAAAGCCGAGATTGAGGGTTAAGTTGAAATTGCACAGATAAGCCCTGCAGAGGCCGATTGCGTTGGCGGGACGGAGTCCTTTGTGGAAAACACGCTGTGAATATTCTGGTTATCAATGCCGGTTCCAGCAGCCTCAAATCCTCTCTGTTCCTGACGGTTGAGGGCAAGGTGGAGGCCGCCCCCATCTGGCAAGCCCAGGTGGATTTCACCTACAAGCCGGGGGAGGCCCTCATCCAAACTCGCCGGCGAGGCGGTGGGTGGGAGCCTTTTCCCTCCGCTTCACCCGAAGGGGGGATCGGCCAATTGGCCCCGCTGTTTCAAAGCCTCTGGCAAGGGGAGGGATCCCTGCTGGCAGAGGCAGGTGAGATCGACGGCGTTGGCCATCGGGTGGTGCATGGGGGATCCCTGTACCGGCAGCCCACTTTGATTACGCCGGAGGTGGAACGGACGATCGAGCAATTGATCCCCTTGGCGCCGGCCCACAACCCTGCCGCGCTGGCCGGCATTCGTCTGCTGGGTCAACTGCTGCCGGGGATCCCACAGGTGGCCGTCTTCGACACGGCCTTTCACCAACAAATGCCTCCGGCAGCGGCTCTCTACCCCCTCCCCTATGCCTGGGCTGAACAAGGGATCCGCCGCTACGGGTTTCATGGCATTAACCACGAGCATTGCGCCCGCCGCGCTGCCGAGATCTTGGGCCGACCTCTGGCAGAGTTGCGGCTGATCACCTGTCACCTGGGCAACGGCTGTTCGTTGGCCGCCATTCGCGGAGGCAGAAGCGTGGATACCACCATGGGCTATACCCCTCTGGAGGGTTTGATGATGGGATCCCGGTCGGGGTCGGTGGATCCGGGCATTCTCATCCATCAGTTGCGCCAGGGCATGAGCGTGGATGAACTGGATCGGATCTTGAACCGAGAATCAGGGCTGAAGGGCGTTTCCGGCCTGAGCAGCGATATGCGGGTCATCTTGGAGGCAATGGAAGCCGGCCATGCCCGCGCCGAGCTGGCTTTTGATCTGTTTGTTCACCGGCTGCGCAGCCAAATTGGGGCCATGCTCATGAGCCTGGATCGCTTGGACGCGCTGGTGTTCTCTGGAGGAATTGGGGAAAACTCAGCGCCGGTGCGGGCGGCAGCCTGTGCAGATCTGAATTTTTTGGGGATCCAAATCGACCCGGTTTTAAATGCCGGATCGCCCCGCAACTGCGATATCAGCACTTCCGATGCTCCGGTGCGGGTTCTGGTGATCTCAGCCCAAGAGGACTGGGCCATGGCCACAGCCTGCCAGAGACTCTTGCAAGGAGAATAGGCAAAGGATCCTAAGGTTTCTTTCGGCCCGATTTTCTCCTTTTCGATGACCGGCTCGGTCGAGATAACCCCTGGGCTAGGAGTCGAACCTTTTCCGGCCAATCCCACTGCCCCCATCTTTACAGCTCCCCTCTCCCCCAGGGAGAGGGGCCGGGGGTGAGGGTCATCCCCCTGGGAGAGGGGCCGGGGGTGAGGGATGCCCTAAACTCAAAACCAAACTCATTTGAGGTCATGGGAAACGATGCAGCCTGCGCAACACACACACAGACGGATCCCCTTGCTGGTGCTCCTGAGCGCCGTTTTGGCAGGATGCGGGGGGACAACCGACAGCAGCAATCCCCTACCCTTGCCGCCGCCGATACCGGCCCCCTCCCTCACCATCACCGATCTCTCCCCGCGCACCATCTCGGTGGGGCAAACTCCAACTTTTGTGGTGTCCTTCCGGGTGGAAGCTCCGGCTGGGATCCGGGGTTCCAACGCCTTTTTGGCTTCCGTCACCACTCCCCTAGGCAATTTCGTTACTTTAGGGGCTTTCGACGCTGCTCAATTGCCCGGCTGCTTCGTGGGGGCCACCACCTGCACCGTGACAGGGCTGACCCTAACCCAAAATCGCTTTACCCTCACTCAAACGGGATCCCATCAGCTCACCATCAGTGTGTTCGATCGGCAGGAGCGGCTGGGCAGCGGCAGTTTCACATTTAGTGGAGTGCTTTGAAAAAGGTACGGTGTGGAGTCGATAAGATCAGACCTCTGTGCTTGCAGACTTGGGCCTACTGCCAAACGCAGTCAACCAACAGCTTGTAGATCCCAATCTCCCCTGATGGGAGAAGGGCTGGACACGCTCACCTGCGGCAGCGCGGAGCGTCTGGACGCTGTCTTCAGCAGGAATGTGATTCGGAGAGCTCAACTCCGGTGATCTCAATCAGCACGAACCTCTGTTCAGGGGGATAGGTTTCAGTTGACTCAAAGAATAACAATTTTGACAAAAAAGACATCTTCTGTTTTTCCGGAGCTGACCTTTCGATAAGCTGAAGTCGATCACGAGGAACGGAGGCCTTGGGTTATGGAGCATGAAATTGTGTATCAACTAACTTTGGAATGGGCCGAAGCCGACCGGCGCCGATCTCAAACGGTTTCGCCCGTCCTCGCCAAGCTGGTCACCATCGGGCGGGATCCCGGCTGCGATGTGGTGCTCAACGACCCAACTCGCTCGGTTTCAGGAATGCATGCCGGGCTTTATCTCGATCCCAAAACTCTAAAGTTTTACATTCGCAACTTGACGCGGGATCGTTTGCCGCCTAAGCAGCCCAACCCCATTTGGGTGAATGGCCGAAAAATCATTCAGGAAGAGCTTGCGCTTGAGGCCAATAGCCAAATCCAATTGGGGCGTATTGTGCTGGGCGTGAAGTCTATAGAGGCTGCCAGGAAAGATCAAGGGGTGCCCCTGAGCCGTGGCACTTTGGACACCCTTAAGGTTAAGTGCAGCCGCCTGGAAAACCCTCACTACCTGCCCCCGGAATATCAGGGCCAAAATTGCCCCTATTGCGGACATTTGGTTTTGAGTGCTTCGCTGGTGATCCCTCCTCCAGAGGCTGAAAAGGCTTCTCAATCTCCTGCCTAGAGAACCAAACCGTTCCATTTTTCTCCTGGATCCCAGCAGTTGCAAAAGGGATCCCAAGCCAAGTCCAAGGTGACTCGTGAGGTTACGTTGTTCTGTGTTGTTCTCGATGGCCTCGTCACGATTTACAGAGGTGAACAAAAGCTATGCAAATTCAACTGAGCTGGGAAGATCCCATCACCGAAGAACAGCAGGAGCCAATTTTTCCATTGCCTCTCGCCTTGGGCAGAGAGCTGGCCCAATTGCCACAGGAATGGCAGGGGCAAGAAGTGGCCAGAGCGGTATTTGCCAGCCAGGAGATCTCCCGTTACCACGCCCTTATCTATCTCGGTGAGGGTGGCCAGGTCATCTACGAGGATCGCAGTGCCAACGGCAGCCGCATCAATGGGGAAAAAATCCGACAAGCACGCCGGGTGCTGCAGGGCGGGGAAGTGGTGGAGCTCGGCCCCTACAGCATCACCGTCAGTTTGCTGAGGGATCCCAACGCCACCCTGTTGATCGGCACCCCTACCCTTTTGCTGGAGCCCCGCACCGACCTCATTCGCCCGGCCACCCAACCCGACACCGCATTTGAGGTTCCCCCGGCTTCCACGGTGGTTTTCGCCCCGGAGCAACTCCCCGAGGTGCGGGCCAGCTCAGACTTTCCGCCACCGGACTTGTTTCGAGCCGAGCAAATTGCCCTGAGCGCTCTCAAAGCCACCGGCCTACCCGTGGAGGAGACCCTCTATTTGGCGTTGGGCGGCGGTATGGGCAGCTTTGTCTGGGTGGATACCCTGCGCATCTATGGGGTCAGATCCGAACACATCCGCGTCATCAGCATTGCCCGCAAACCCTACGAACGGTATGAACGGCTGTTGACCAACTGCCAGATCCCCCGTTGGAAGCGAATTCGCTCCGGCTCCGATTCTTGCCCGGACAACATTTGGGGCTGGCCCGGCTATGCCTTGCGAGATGCTTGGCGCTCTTTTTTCTCCGGCCGATTGTTGGAAGCATTTGGCTTTTTGTGGCAGGTGTTTAGTGAACCTTTGCTGGCAGATACTTACACGCCGCGGGCGGGGGATGTATTCGCCTCGATGGATCGGGAAGCGGCTCGCATTGGCTGGGATCAAATGCTTTGTTACGGCCATATTCGCGCCATTCGCAAAACGGAGGATGGGCGATATGTGGTGGCCTATTCGGCAACGCGCCCCGGCCACCCAGATCACCGCTTTATGGTGGCCAAGTACCTGCATTTGGCGACTGGGTATCCGGCTATCAAATTGCTCAACGACCTGCAAGAGTTTCGGGAACAAACAGGAGATTTGAAATCTGTAGTACATGGATACGAGCCCCATGATCACGTTTATGAGCAATTGGAAAAACAGGGCGGCACGGTCTTGATCCGCGGATTTGGGATCGTCGCTTCCCAGGTGATGGAGCGCCTCTACCAAGCCCGCAAAGTCAACCCCCGCATCTCGGTGGTGCATCTGAGCCGTGCGCCCAAAGGCGGCAATCGCTTCGGACGGGCCAAACGGGCGGTGGAAAACCATTGGGAGTTTCAGCCTTTCAACTGGCCCAAAGGCACTTGGGGCGGGGTTCTGCGCGCCAAATTGGAAGCAGCAACCCCCCTGGAACGGCGCGAACTGCTGGAAGCCTGGGGCGGCACCACAACGGCAAGCCGGCGCAAGTGGCGGCGGATCGTGCGGCAAGGGCTGCGGGAGGGCTGGTACTCGATTGTCTTTGGCAAGGTGGAATCGGTGGTTCTCGGCGACAAGGGCAAGCCGGTGACCTACATTCGAGGTACCCACAACAACACCCAATTGAAGGTGGAAGCCGATTTCGTTATCGATTGCACGGGCTTGGTTTCGGATCCCATGACCCATCCTCTCCTCAACGACCTGATTACCCGCTACAATCTGCCCCTCAATCCCCACGGACGCCTACATGTTTCCAACGATTTTGAGCTGGTGGAGATGCGCAACCGGGATGGGCGGATGTATGCTGCCGGGATCATCACCTTGGGTGGGCCCTATGCGCCGGTGGATACGTTTTTGGGCTTGCAGTACTGCGCCCATCGCTCGGTGGAGCACCTGGCTCGGCTGCGGGCGCCAGGCGTTAAAGGTCTGGAAGGGATCCGATCCCTGTGGCAGTGGTGCAAGTGGGCCTTGAACCTCAGCCCTTAGCCTTTGAACTGAAGCCAAACGAACTAGCGATTTTGGCCAACAAAACTGGAGGAAACAATGACACCAACTCTCATTGGCCGTTGGCAAACCCGCATTTTTTTGTTAGCTACGGTAGGTGTTTTAGCGACTTTACCCTTTTATTTTGGTCTCACCGGACATGGCGGCAGCCTCATCTATTTTTGGGTGCTGTTCTACGTAGGTCTGTTTGGCTGTGTTTGGGATGTCGTGTACAACTATTTGATGGGGTGGATGTGGGATCACGATTGGCCTGGGATCCTGCAGCTTTTGGCCGGCATTTGGGAAGGGCTTTTCTTGGGCACAGTCCTGAGGCTGGTGGGCCTTCCCCGTATCCCAAGCCAACGGCTTGACCTGGGGGATTTTATTCTCCACTACAGCGTGGTCTGGGTTTGCCTTTACCTCAGCGCTTGGGTGGTGATGCGGATTTTGTTTCCCCGCTGGCGCTTTCGCGGTGGAGAGTGGCTGGGGCCATGGCCTCGCTCCGGCAACTAGAGCTGGAGGGATCCATTGCCGTTAGAATCGGGCTGGAAGAGCTCCCCGGATAAGCCTGGGTTTTGAACAGGTCTGTACAGGCTGAGGGGAGTTGAGAGTTGTTGCTAACCCAGAGTTTTGCCCCATGCAAGCCTGTACCCTGATGGCTCGCGCCAAGATCAACCTCTACCTGGAAATCCTCGGATCCCGTCCGGATGGGTATTCGGAGGTGGCGATGGTGCTGCAGAGCATTCAGTTGGCAGATCGTGTCCAGTTGCAGTGCTGCCCCCACGGGATCCACCTCACCTGCGATCGCCCAGAAGTGCCGGCAGATGCCCGCAACCTGGCCTACCAAGCGGCTGAGCTGCTGCAAAAAGAGTGTCAGGCCACTATGGGAGTGGAGATTCGCCTCGAAAAGCAGATTCCGGTGGCAGCAGGCTTGGCAGGCGGCTCGGCTGATGCGGCGGCAGTTTTGGTGGGGTTGAACCAACTGTGGGGCTTGGGCCTGACGGTGGGAGAGTTGCAGAGCTTGGCAGCCCGCCTGGGATCCGACATTCCCTTCTGTGTACAAGGGGGAACGCAACTGGCCACCGGACGCGGGGAAGTTTTGGAGCCGCTGGCCGATTGGGAAGGGATCCCGGTGCTCTTGGCCAAACCCAAGCACCTGGGGGTTTCTACCGCCTGGGCTTATCAGGCCTTTCGTTCTCGTCAGGAGAGCTTGGGGCTTGCACTGCCCACCTTGCCGCAGGTGTTGGCGGCTCTCAGCCGTCAGGATCTGCCGGCGTTGGCCAGGAGTTTGCGCAATGACCTGGAACAGGTGGTTTTGCCGGAGTATGCGATTGTGGGCGAATTGCGCCAATCGCTGCTGGCGGCAGGGGCACTGGGAGCTCTGATGTCGGGGTCGGGGCCAACGGTCTTCGGGATCATGCCCAGCCTAGAGCTGGCCGCCCAAGCCCGCGACAGCCTGCGTCGCCAGTTTCAGGATGTGGAGTTTTGGGTTACGCAGTTTGCCCCCACCGGAATTGTGCTGGAGCCGGATCCCTGCAGCCTCAGCCCCAGCTAGGGTGGATGGAGACGAAGGCCCAAAACGGAGCTCTGCAGGTACAATCCTCCTCGGCGGCGCCGTCGAGAGGGATCCCTAGATGAAGCCTTTGGCAATGGCAAGAAGCTGGCTGCTGGGCCTGGGCCTTGTCTTGGGGGGGTGGGAGCCGCCGGCCTGGGCCGGCTGCGGCTTCCCTCGCGGGGCAGGAAAAACGTTTTTCTCGCTCCAGCCCGAGGTGTACCAACCCCGCACCCGCTTTGACCAGGGGGGACGCCTACAGCAGGCCCTTTCCGAGTACGGCGAGACCCGCCTCAACCTGTTTGGCGAAACCGGCCTCAGCGATCGCCTCACCCTCAACCTCAACACCAGCTACGTTTTCCTGGAAAATCGCTTTGCCAGCGGGGCTGACACCGTTACCCAGCGCAACCAGGGCCTGCGGGATCTGGAGCTGGGCCTGCGCCACACCTGGGGAGAGGGGGATCCCTTTTTCTCGGCCCAGTTGACGGCCCTGATCCCGCCGGGATATGCCACCCAGAACACCCCCCTGCCCTTGGGCTATGGGGTTTTCGGCTACGACCTCAGCGCCGGCCTGGCCGCCTCAGGCAAGCTGGGATCCCTGCCCGCCTTTTTCGACTCCTGTCTGACCTTTCGGGACTACCTGGGCTACCCCGGCGACCGTCTCAAGGCCAACTTGACCTTTGGGACGGATCTCAGCCCTGAGGTGCAGGCCATTGTTGCTTTGGATGGCGACTTCACCCTTGGCAACGGCGCCCCGCTCCTCTTTGGGGATGTGGCGGTGCAGGATCCCGACTACAGCAACCTCAAGCTTTCCGGCCAGCTCAACTGGCGCCTAGAGGAGGGGCTGACCCTGGGGCTAGGGGGGTTTCAGTTTTTGACAGGCCGCAACACCAATGCCGGCGGTGGCTTCACCGGCTATGTGTGGCTAAGTTACTAAAACTCAACAAAATGTTGCGGGATATCCACCTCGGCAACAGGGATCGGCAGAGGCAGATCTAGGATGAGACTTGGCAAACCTTGGCCTGGAGAACGGATCCCATGCCTCGCTTTGAAAACATCGTTGCCGCCATCGACGGCAGCGGCCCCACCGAGCAAATGGTGCACACGCTGCTATCTTTGCCGGCCTTTGCCCAGTGCCATGTAACCCTGCTGCATGCGGTGCCTTCCCAGACCTCTGCTGAGGACATGCGCGCTGCCTGGCAAAAGGGACAGGAGCTGTTGGCCCAGACGCTGCAGACCTTTCCCCCGCGGCCTGGGTTGAAGATCAGCACTCAACTGGTGGAAGGGGATCCCAAGGTGGTGGTGTTGCAGGTGGCCGAGTCCCTGCCCAATCCCCTGATCGTGATGGGATCCCGCGGGCGCAACCGCATCATGGCCATTTTGCAGAACTCGGTCAGCCAATACGTCTTCCAGCTCGCCTCCTGCCCCATGCTGCTGGTCAAAGACGACGCCTACGTCAAGTACCCCAGCCATGTCATGGTGGCCCTCAACAACTCTCCTGCCGCCCAGGTCGCCTTTGCCACGGCCCTGGATCTGGTTGCCGGCATCTCAGGGGCCCAGATTTTTCTGGCCTCGGTACAACTGGATGCCGATGCCCAAGGCCGGGACGAGGTTATAGACAAAGCCATTGCCACCCTCAAAAGCCGCCAAATCGGCCACCAGGTGTTTACGGCGGTCGGGGATCCCGGCACCGAGATCGTCCGCTTGGCGGAAGAGAGCAAGGCCGACCTGCTGGTGATGGGATCCCCAGATCGCCGGCCCAGCATTGCCCGCAGCATCCCCGACTTGGATCGGCTGCTGGGGCGCTCCATCTCCGACTATGTGCGGGTCCACATCGGCTGCCCCGTGCTGATGGTGCGCTCGGCCCAAGAGAAAGATTGACCGACTGCTAGATCTTTGTTCAGCTTTCGACGAGAAAAATGTGGGCTGGCATCGTCCAGGGATCCAGCTTGATGTAGTTCGTGGATCCCTGCCAGGAATACTGCTGGCCATCCAAAAGGTCGATCACCTTGAAAGTTTGCCAGTGTTCCAAACCCAAAGCCCCCAGGTTGAGGGTGACCCAGCCGGATTGAATGTGAAACGGATCCAAGTTGACCGCCACCAAGATGCGGTTGCTGCCATCAAAGGTGCGCTTGGAATAGCAGATCAGGGCCTCGTTGTCGGTGGGGTGAAACACAAGGCTCCAGTCGCTTTGCAAAGCCGGGTTTTGCCGTCGGATCCGGTTCACCTGCGCGATCAGAGGCCGCAAGTTATCCGGTGCGTCCAGATCCCAGTGACGGATTTGGTATTTTTCCGAGTCCAGATACTCTTCGCTGCCGGGGCGGAGGGGACGGTTTTCGCAGAGTTCAAAAGCGGGGCCGTAGATGCCGTAGCTGGCCCCCAGCGTGGCCGCCAGGATGAGGCGCAGCATAAAAGCCGGGCGTCCCCCCTTTTGCAAGAACTCGTTTAGAATGTCCGGCGTGTTGGGCCAGAGGTTGGGGCGATAGTACTCCCGCATCGGGGTTTGGGTGAGCTCGGTGAAGTACTCCGTCAGGCCCCACTTGTCGTTGCGCCAGGTGAAATAGGTGTAAGACTGGGTGAAGCCCAGCTTGGCCAAGGATTTCATCAGTTTGGGGCGGGTGAAGGCTTCAGACAAAAAGATTGTCTGCGGGTGCTTGGCCTTGATCTGGCCGATGCACCACTCCCAAAAGCCAAAAGCCTTGGTGTGGGGATTATCAACCCGAAAGATGGTGACTCCCTGGTCGATCCAGTATTCGATAACGCTTTTTAACTCCTCCCAGAGGGCCTGCCAGTTTTCCGTCTCAAAGTCGAGGGGGTAGATGTCTTGATATTTCTTGGGCGGGTTCTCCGCATATTGAATGGTGCCGTCGGGCCGCTTTCTAAACCATTCCGGGTGCTCTTTCACATAGGGGTGATCCGGCGAGCACTGGAAGGCGATGTCCAGGGCGATGTCGATGTTGAGTTTTTTGGCCTCCGCCACCGAGCGATGAAAATCCTCTAGAGATCCCAGTTGCGGATGGATGGCCTTGTGCCCGCCTTCTGGCCCGCCAATGGCCCAGGGAGAGCCCACGTCATCAGGCTCCGCAGTCATAGCGTTGTTTTTGCCCTTGCGGAAGGTGCGCCCGATGGGGTGGATGGGGGGCAGGTAGAGCACATCGAAGCCCATCTCGGCAAGCAGCGGCAGGCGGGCGATCACATCCTGGAAGGTGCCGTGGGTGTGCTCGTCAGGGCCGCAGGAGCGGGGAAACAGCTCGTACCAGGTGCTGAAGCGGGCCTTCTCCGGATCCACCCAAACCCGTCGCTCCGGGTAGGCGGTGACGAAGCGGCGCTCGCCGTAGAGCTGCATCAGGGATCCCAGGGTTGGGGAAAGGGCGATCTCGATAGCCGGATCCCCGCCTTGGCGGAGCATTTGGGCGTAGTTGCGCAGCTTTGCCGCCAGATCCCCGCTTTGAGCCTGGGCGGCCCGCTCCACTAGCTCCGCCCCGATCAACAGCTCCACCGCCACATCCTGCTCGGCAGCCACCCGCTTGTGCAGATCCTGCTGCCAGGTTTGGAAAGGATCCACCCAGGCCAAGATGCGGTAAAAGGCTTGGCCGATTTGTGTGACCTGAAATTGGGCCCGCCAGCGGTCGTTGCCGATGGGCTCCATGAAGAGCTCCTCCCAGTCTGTTGCCCCGGCCTGGCGAAAACTGAGCACCGCCGAGAGTTGGTCGTGGCCATCGGCGAAGATGTCCGCCTCCACCACCACGTACTCCCCCACCGTTCGCTTGATGGCGTAGCGCCCACCGTCGATTTCCGGCGTCACCGCCTCGATGATGGCCCGTTGTCGACCTTCCGCTGGCCACATAGGGTTAACCTCGCCCCTTTTCAATTTCTAGAGGTGCACCGCCGCATGAGACAATGCACTTAGAATCATGCCAAAGCTTAGCCTTTCCCCAGTACACTTTATTGAGCTGTTCCGCAAACT
>NZ_JANSJD010000034.1:0-12864 GCF_047462395.1 Synechococcus sp. H55.7 | reverse complement strand
CCCCCCACCCTATCGATTCCCCCCAACCTTGCCGACTCCGCCCCTGCCGCTGACCTGGCGGTGCAGGGAGCCTTGACGGCTGAAGAATTGGTAGTACCCCAATCCCCCTTGCAGGTGCGCATTGAGCGAAGAGAGGGCTTGTCTTTAGAACAAGCCCTGGAGCTCGCCGTGGCCCAAAACCCAACTGTGCAGCAGGCCAGGCTGGCCGTCGAGCGGGCCGAGGCCGGGGTGGCCGTCGCTCAAGCTGCCTTTGCTCCCAGCCTCTCCACTCGAGCCAGTTACCAATACAGCGAACCTCCTTCACCCGGCGGCGGGCCAAGCCGCGAAGTTCACACTTTCTCAGCCAGCGTGGTGCGGGTGGAGTACACCGCTTTTGACACTGGCCTCAGGGAGCAAAACCTGAAGCTGGCCCAAGAAGCTCTGCGCGTCGCCCAACTGCAACTGGAGCAAGCCCTGCAGACGGTCAAACAAGCTGTGGCCAACGCCTACTACGATCTGCAAAGCGCCGATGCCAGGGTTGCCATCAGACAGGCTGCTGTCGAAAGCTCGGAAGCCACCCTGCGGGATGCTCAAGCCCGAGAACGGGCCGGGCTGGGCACGCGCTTCGAGATTCTCCAAGCAGAGACGGAATTGGCCAACAATCGACAAGCCTTGCTGGCGGCCCAAAACATCCAACAACTGAATCGCCGCCGTCTGGCCGAACTGCTGAACTTTCCCAGCCCCACCGATGTGTTGGCCAGCGACCGCATCGAGCCGATGGGAGAATGGGATCTCAGCTTAGAAGAGACCATCATCGCTGCCTTCGCCCAACGACAAGAGCTGGAGCGCCAACGCCGCGAGCTGGAACAAGCCCAAAGCCGTGTGCGCCTGGCCCAAGCCCGCAATGGCCCCCAGGTCGGTTTGTTCGCCACCCTCGATGCCGTTAACGATTTCAACGCCAGCCGCAACAGTTTTGATGTTGGCTATTCGGTCGGAGCCAATTTCAGCTTGACGTGGTTCGATGGGGGAGCAGCATCTGCCCAAGCCCGCCAAGCCCAGATCGATGGACAAGTGGCCGTGAGCAATTTCGTTGGCACCCGCAATGAAATCCAGCGGGGGGTGGAAGAAGCCTTCCTGACCCTCAGCTCCAGCCGCGAGCAGATCGACTCGGCCAAAGTGGCGATTGCCTCGGCAGAAGAAAGCCTGCGCTTGGCCCGGCTGCGCTTGCAAGCGGGGGTGGGCACTCAGACAGAGGTGATCAATGCCGAAGCTGCCCTCACCACCGCCCGTGGCAACCTTTCCGATGCTGTGATCGCCTACAACCGCGCCTTGGTACAACTGCGGCGGGCCATCGGCAGCCTCTAACCCATCTCCTTGGCTTTGCGCCCTCACCCCCAGCCCCTCTCCCCCTGGGAGAGGGGAGTTAGCAGCAAAAGGGATCCTTAGAGCTTACGGGAATAGAACTCAACCACCAAAAGCTCGTTGACCGGAGCACAAATTTGCTCGCGGGGGGGCAGTTCTTTGATGCGTCCGCGCAGCTTTTCTTTGTCAAACTCCAGGTAGTCAGGTAGAAACAGACCCGGATACTCTGCGTAGGCGGATACCAGCTTGCGAGAAGATTCCTTGTTTCTGACCGTAATCACGTCCCCCACTTTGCAGCCATAGCTGGGAATGGTGACCTTTTGGCCGTTAACCTCTATGTGGCCGTGGCTCACCAACTGTCGAGCTGCCGGGATGGTGGGAGCCATGCCCAGACGAAACACGATGCAATCCAACCGCATTTCCAGCATCTGCAACAGGGCCAAGCCGGTGGATCCCTTGGAGCGCCGTGCCTTGCGCATGTAGCGGATCATCTGCCGTTCGCTTAGCCCATAGTTGAAGCGCACCTTCTGCTTTTCTTCTAGGCGAATGGCATACTCAGACTTTTTCTTGCGCTCGGCGCCATGCATACCGGGCGGATTGTTATTTTTGGGGCGCTTGCGCGTCAAACCGGGCAGATCAAGTCCCCCGAAGCGACGAATAATTTTTAGACGGGGACCTGTGTAGCGGGACATGCGGGCAGTTCTCCGAAATCAGCAAAGGATGTCCAGGGTCGAACGTTCAGGAAGCTAGAAGAATTGGCGATCTCCTATATTAAGCGTTCACTCCCCGATCTGGGCAAGGGGGACGAAGCGGTTTTTGGGATCCCGTCTCGACCGTCTTATCCCTCTTGTCAGTCGTAATGAACCCCCAGTTGGGTGCGGATGAAGGCGCGATCTTCGCTGAGCAGGCCGTTGAGGGTGCGCCGTTCCCCTAGGATGGGATCCGGATCCAGGCCGATGGCTTCCAAGTCGGCCAGCACCATTAGCTCCACCAATTGTGGGAAGCTCACTCTGGGCTCCCACCCCAGGACTCGCTTGGCTTTGGAAGCATCCCCCAGCAGCAGATCCACCTCGGTTGGGCGGTAGTAGCGGGGGTCGATCTCGATCAACACCTGGTCTTTATACAATCCCTGTTCGGCTGGGCCGGAGCCTTTCCAGGTAATGGGCAGACCCACCAGCGCGAAGGCTCGTTCCGCGAACTCGCGCACGGTGTGGGTTTCCCCCGTAGCCAACACATAGTCGTCCGGCTGGGGTTGTTGGAGCATCATCCACATTCCCTCGACATAGTCTTTGGCGTAGCCCCAGTCTCGCTTAGCATCCAGGTTGCCCAGGTACAGTTTGCTTTGTTTACCGGCCACGATGCGGCTGACGGCGCGGGTGATCTTGCGGGTTACAAAGGTTTCCCCCCGCCGTGGGCTCTCGTGGTTGAACAAAATGCCGTTGCAGGCGAACAGATTGTAGGCTTCGCGGTAGTTGACCGTCTGCCAGTAGGCGTACACCTTGGCACAGGCATAGGGGCTGCGGGGGTAGAAGGGGGTGGTCTCCTTCTGCGGGATCTCCTGCACCAGGCCGAACATCTCCGAGGATCCCGCCTGGTAAAACTTCACCCGGATCCCGGTGCGCTGTTGGTAGTCGCGGATGGCCTCTAGAAGACGCAGCGTGCCCATGGCCACCGCGTCGACGGTGTATTCCGGCGCATCAAAACTCACCCGCACGTGGGATTGGGCCCCCAAGTTGTACACTTCCGTCGGCTGCACCTGTTCCAGGATCCGGCGCAGGGTGGTGCCGTCCGTGAGATCCCCGTAGTGGAGAAATAGCCTGGCTTGCGGGTCATGGGCATCCACGTAGATGTGGTCGATGCGGTCGGTGTTGAAAGTGCTAGCGCGGCGGATGATGCCGTGAACTTCGTAGTTTTTCTGCAGCAGCAGCTCGGCCAGATAAGAGCCATCCTGTCCGGTGATGCCGGTAATTAAGGCACGTTGGGTCATAGAGTTGGGGGCAAAGAGCGGGAAAAGTCTAAGCAGCGAAGTGGCTCAAGTCCAATAGCAAAACTCAGATCTCGAAGCAGAGACTTGAAAGCTAAGACATTATAATGCAGCAAAACTCCCTTTCCTCAGGCAGATTCCTGACCGAGGGTGTGGTCTTTTACCCGTTGCAAGGCCGCGGTCAGGGCCATGGGCCAGGGATCCGGCTGGCGCAGTTGCCGCACCCCTTGGGGCAGATTCAGCACAGAAGCGCGGCTGGTGCGGGCGATGGCTTCTAGATCTGGCAAGGGAGCCAGTAGCACACCCCTGTGCATGATCTGGCGTAACAGCGGTTCGTAGCCGGGGGGCGGGGGCTCATCGAACCGGCCCAACAAGTCTCCCTCAGGGCCGCGAAAGATCTGCTTGCGCCCGGGAAGAGTAGCTTTGGCAAAGGAAGCCTTAGCCACCGGGATCCCGTTGATTTCCACCAATTTGTACACCCCGTTGACCCCTTCCCCGGTCACCAGGCGGGTGCCCACCCCGTAGCCGCTGATGGGAGCTTGGGAGCGATGCAGACGCTCGATCTCGTGTTCGTCGAGGTCGCCGCTGACAAACACCGGCGCTCCCTGGGGCAAAATCTGCTTTACCCGGCGAGAGAGATCTTCCAAATCTCCGGAGTCGATGCGCACCCCGCCGATTTCCCCGCGCGATCCCAGTTGATCCGGATGGGTGGCCGCAAAGAGTTGGGCTGCCGTGCGCGCCCCTTGGATGGGATCGTAGGTATCGATCAAAAGCGCGGCCTGGGGAAAGTAGCGCCGAAAGGATTGAAAGGCGCGGGTCTCGTCGCCCGAGAGAGCAGCGATGGCCATCACCAGGGAATGGGCCATGGTTCCTGCCGGCTTGCGCCCCAATTTCAGAGCCGCCAAGACGTTGGAAGTGGCGTTAAACCCTGCAGCCAGCGCCGCCCGGGCCGCCCACAGCCCCGCCTGGGGCCCAAAAGCTCGCCGCGTGCCGAACTCCAGCAAAATGGCCTCATCCCCCGCCGCATCCCGCATCCGGGCCGCCTTGGTGGCAATCAGGGTCTGGTAGTTCAAGGTGGCCAGCAGGTAGGTCTCCACCAGTTGGGCTTGCCAGAGGGGGGCTTCCACCCGCAATAGAGGCTGGTTGGCGAAAATGGCGGTTCCTTCCGGCACTGCCCACACATCTCCCTCAAACCGGCAGCGGGCCAGCAGATCCCAAAAGCGCTCCGGCGCATCGGCGAAAATGCCCGTTTCCCGCAGCGCCTGCAAAGCCTCAGGGGCAAAGCTGAGCTGCTGCAGATAGTCCACTGCCTGGGCGAGCCCCATGGCGATCAGATAGCCATAGTCGGTGGGCAGCCGCCGCACAAACAGCTCAAAGGCAGCAGGCTGAGCCTCTAACCCTTCCCCCACATAGCAGGCGGCCATGGTGAACTGGTACAGATCCGTCAGCAAACCATAGTCTTGGGGCCGCAACGACGAGAAATCAGGGCTCAACATGAAAAACCTCAGGGCAGGTGGAGGGGGACGGGAGCACGCGGCGGGTTGCCGCCAAAGTTATAGTGAAACCTACCATAAGTAAGCCTGCCTGTCAGGGATCCACAAGCAGCACCACAACCCCCGCAAGACTGGAAAAACCAGTCTTGACAAAACACCCAACCCAAACGTAGCCGAGAACATGAGCGGCCACCTGGGCAAAACTCTAGCCCCGACTTATAGTAAGATTAACCATAAGTATCCACCCGACCCCGTCAACCCTGAGCGCGCTTGTGCGAGGTCGGCCAAGTTGCAGTGGAAGAACGCCATGAATCCCATGCTAGAGGAGCTAGCTGTTGAGGCGCCGGCGGGCCTGCCGCCCCACTTTGCGCCGGAGCGGGTGGGAGAGATCTGGCGGGTGCCCTACCAACAGCGGGCAGCAGAAGCCGAGCGCTGGGCCAAGGAGCACGGGATCCCACCGGCAGAGGCCGATCGGGTGCGGGTGGGCTTGTTGCTGATCGATGTGCAGAATACCTTTTGCATCCCTGGCTTTGAGCTGTTTGTGGCCGGCTCCAGCGGTTTGGGTGCGGTGGAAGACAATCGACGGCTTTGTCAGTTTATCTATCGCAACTTGGCCCACATCACCCAGATCATCGCCACCCTCGACACCCACACAGCCATGCAGATTTTCCACCCCGTCTTTTGGGTGGACGCGCAGGGAGCCCATCCTGAACCGGCCACGGCCATTTCGGCAGCCGATATTCGCTGCGGGCGGTGGCGGGTGAACCCCGCAATGGCTGCCAACCTCACCCAAGGGGATCTGACGCGGCTGCAGGTTTATGCCCTGCACTACGCCGAGCAGTTGGAGCAAGGGGGCAAATATCCCCTCATCGTCTGGCCCTACCACTCCATGTTGGGAGGGATCGGCCATGCTCTGGTGCCGGCGGTGGAAGAGGCGATCTTCTTTCACGGCATGGCCCGCCACAGCCAGCCCAGCCTGCAGCTCAAGGGAGCCAACCCCTTGACAGAAAATTATTCCGTGCTCAGTCCGGAGGTCTTGACCGGGCCGGAAGGGGATCCCATCGACGAGAAAAACGCGTCCCTCATCTGCCACCTGTTGCAGTTTGACGCGCTGATCGTGGCTGGCCAAGCCAAAAGCCACTGTGTGGCCTGGACGGTGAACGACCTGTTGCAGGAGATCCAAGCCACGGATCCCAGCCTGGCTAAGAAAGTTTATCTTCTGGAAGATTGCACCTCAGCGGTGGTGATCCCCGGCGGGGTGGATTTCAGCGAGCAGGCGGAGGCGGCCTTCGCCCGCTTTGCCGCCGCCGGGATGCACCGGGTGCGCTCCACCGACCCCATCTGGGAGTGGCCTGAGTTTCCCAGGGATCCCGGCTGACCCCGCAGATCCAGTATGATGCGGCAGGACACTCTGCCGGAGCAGCCTGTGTACGATCGCGTCAGCGGGACGGAGTCCTTAGCTGCTTCCACCCTTTCCAGCAGCCTGCGCCCCCCCAGCGGCGCCCGCGATTTGCTGCCCCGGGAAGTACAGCGACGGGAGAGGCTGGAGGCTCAGCTCACCCAGGTTTTTCGCCGCTACGGCTACCAGCGCCTCATCACCCCCACCCTGGAGCGGCTGGAAACACTGCTGGCGGGGGGATCCATCCGCGCCGAGGCGGTGCTGCAACTGCGGGATGGCGAAGGGATGATGCTGGGGCTGCGCCCGGAGTTCACCGCTTCCCTTGTGCGGGCGGCGGCCACCCGTCTAGCCGGCGGGCCTTTGCCGCTGCGGCTCTACTACCACGGCAGCGTTTTCCGCAACAGCCGGCGGGAGGAGGGATCCTACAGCAGCCAGGAGTTTTTTCAGTCCGGGGTGGAGCTGATCGGGGCGGGCGGATGGCTGGCCGATGCCGAGATCCTGCTGCTGTTGGCCGATTGCATTCGCTCGGTCGGCATCTCCGCTTGGACGCTGCTGCTGGGCGATGTGGGCCTGACCGAAAGCCTGCTCAGCCCAGTTGCCCCCACGGCTCAAGCGGCGGTGCGCCGTGCCATTGCCCGGCTCGACTACGTTTACCTAGAATCGGCCCCTTTGCCGGAAGCCGCCCGCCAGATTGGCCTGCAAATCCTGGGGCTGCGGGGCCAGCCCGCTCAGGTTCTTTCTAACCTGGCGCGGCTGCCAGTGCCGCCTGAGCGGCTGCGGGATCTGCGGCAGCTCTGCCAGGTGCTCCAGGATCATGGAGTGCAGGTGGTGCTGGATCTGAGCCTGCTGCAAACCCTGGCTTACTACACCGGCATCGTTTTTCAGGCGGTGGCCGCCGGGGAGGTCATCGCCTTGGGAGGACGTTACGACCGGCTGCATGCCCTCTACAGCCCTCAGCAAGTGGAACAGCCGGGGATCGGCTTTACCCTGCTGCCGGATACGCTGCTGCGGCTCTTGCCCCCTGATCCCCAAACCGAGGCGATGGTCTGCAAGCGGTTGGTGGTGCCCCTGGTGCCGGCGGGGATCCCGGCGGCGCTGGCTTTGGCCGCCCGCTGGCGAGCATCAGAAGCAGTAGAGCTGGAGTTGCTGGATCGGGACCCCGAAGAGATCGAAGCCTACGCCCGCCGGTGTCGGATCCCGGAGATCGCCTGGGTACAGGCCGACGGCAGCTACCACATCACCCACCCGGCCTAATCCTGGCAAGGTTGACCTCCCAACAGAGGCGCGGCTGCACCAGTTGTAAAAGCTGTTGGCGAATGCGCTCCAACTGCTGGATTGCCTGACGGGATCCCTGCGCCCACTCGCGATAGGGGGCTGTAGGCCTGAAATGCTGTTGCAAATAGTCGATCAGCCACAGTTGCGCCGGCAGCTCCAAACCGGCCACCGCTCTGCCCAGTTCCAACGCCTGCTGAAGAGAAAAGTGCCAAGGCCAACGTTTGAGTTCCTCCAGTAGCGATGGCGGAATCTCCCGCAGGTGCTGCTGGGCCAGCAACGCCAGGCCGGGGCTGCCCTGGGCCAAGGCGATCAGCTCGGATCGGGGGATCCCTGCCAGATCTGGACAACCCAACCCACCCAACACCCGCTCCACCTCTTCTGGGCTGAGGCGGCGAAACGGCACCATCTGGCAGCGGGACAGCAGGGTTGGCAACAGGGAGGCCGCCTGGGAGGCGATGAGAATGATGTGAGCCGGGCCCGGCTCCTCCAGGGTTTTCAACAAGGCATTGGCAGCGCTTTCTGCCAAGGTTTCCGCTCCCTCCAGCACCACCACCGAGCGCCGTTCGCGTAAGCAGGACGGAGTCCTCGCAGGAATCGGCCTACGGGAACAAAAGCGAGCTATTCCCTGCACCTGCTCCAGGCGAATTTGGGGTGGCGAGCGCCGCTGCAAAGTTTGCGCCTCCGGGGATTCTGCCGGGATCAGACGGCCCTGGTGCAGGTAGGTGGGGTTGACCCAATGGAGGTCGGGATGGTTGCCCGCCAGCAGCCAACGGCAGCTTGAGCACTTGCCGCAAGGGATCCCAAAGCTGGCTTCGCACAGGAGTGCCTGGGCAAACCACCGGGCCATCAGCCCCCGACCCACCCCCTGGGGGCCCAAGAAACAGTAGCTGGAAGTCACCCGCCCCTTCTCCAGCGCCGCCACCAGCAGCCGCGCTGCCGTCTCCTGGCCAACAATGCGCTGCGGGGGCAAGACCTTCACCGGGTCAGGGGTCTCGGCGGCTGCAACTCCAAACATCATCTCAGCAGGAGAGGATGAGGTTATCGGTTGGCGGGAGCCGACAGGAAGTGCTTGCGGAAATACTGCAGCGTCTCCGGTCGCAACAACCCCCGCTCCACCAAGGAATCCCCCCAGTGTGGGGAAGCTTCATCCATTGGCGGCAAGAACTCCAGCACCTCAGCAGCCAACAAGTCGGCAGCCTTGAGGAACTCTCCCAGCGTGTGGCACCCCGACAGCCGGGCCGAATATCCCCCATCGGCAAAGAATTTGATCGTGGTCGCCTTCAGGCCCGCACACTCGCCGATAACTGTCGTCAGCTTGCCCCCCGCCTGTTGCCAACGGCTGAGGATGTGTTCGATCTGGGGCCGATCCAGCAGGCCCGCCTCCTGCAAGTTTTGGAACAGATGCCTGGCCCACGGGGTAAGCTCCGCCAACAAGGGATCCGTCGGCGGGTCTTCAGGATTGGCGGGAAGCTCCCCGGCGTTGAGCCCAGGCTCCTCCGTCCCCCTGGCAGGCCCAGACGAATGCGCCAACCCCTCTTTGGCGGTTGGGAGGTTGGCTGCTCTCAACTGGGCTTGGGCGGCCTCGGCGATCAGCTTCTGCTGTTCGTAACTCACCTGCAGCAGACGGTTGCGGTTCTGCTCAACTTTGAGGTTCTCTTGTAAAGTCTCCAAGCTCTGTCGGTAGGCCGCCAGCAGCTCCCGCGCGTCTCGCAGCTCCACCGTCAAGTTGGCCTGCTGCTGTTGGAGGGCGCTGAGGCGGGATCCCATGCTTTTGAGTTGCTGCTGAGCCTGTTCCAGGGCTTCCTGGCGGGCTTGCAGGGATCCCTCCAGTTGGACAATGCGCTGCTCGGCCTCAGCCTGTTCTGCCCTGAGCTGCTGGATCAAAGCTTCGCTCTGCTGCCGTTGCTCCTCCAGTTGGGCAGTGTGCGCTTCGTAGTCACGGTTGGCTGCCATCAACCGCGCCACTTCCGCTTGCAGTTGTTGTTGCTGCGCCTGCAAGCTCTCCACCTGCTCTGGGGGAACGTAGCCGGAAAGCCGCGCCATTTGGGTTTCGTGCTCTTGCTGTAGCTGAGCGTAGCGCTCTTGCCACCTCTGCACAGCGGCTCTCAGCTCCGCAATCGGTTGCTCTGGGGTGGCAACCTGCTCGGGCCGGGAAGCGTCCAGATGCGGGGATAGGGCAGCCTCTGACTCTGCAACTTGCCGGGCCAGTTGGGCCTGCAACTGATCCCGCTCCGACCGGAGCTGCTGGATCTGATGAAGTGCGGCCTCCAATTGGGCGCGTAGGTCGGCCACAACACTGCCGGGCACCGAGTCCAACTGGCGTTTCTGCAGAATTTGGATCTGCTCTTGCAACTGCTCCAATTCGGATTGATAGCAGTCTCGCTGGGTTTGCAACTGCCGCTGCGCTTTTTGCTCCGCAGCGCGGACAAGGGCCAACTCCGTTTCCAGCCGTTGCAGTTGTTCCCGCCAAACTCGCAAATCCTGCTGTAACGTGGCCTGATGCTGGAGCTCCACTTGTTGGAGGCGGATGGTGGCTTCCAGTTTTTGAATGCGCTGTTGATACTGGCTTTGAAAATCGGCAATCTGCTGATTCATGTTGGCCAGGATCCGATCCCATTCCTGTTCCTGGAGCTCGATTTGCAGCTGCAAGGCTTCCACTTGCTTGCGGTAGTCGGCCAAGGTGGCCGGTTGAGGCTCATCAGCAAAAGGATCTAGGGCTGCCGTGGCTGTTGTTCTGGAGACGGGAACTTCCCCAACTTCAGAGTCAAGCCCGGGTGGCCGAATCCTGGCCTCTTCCGGTACGGGCAGAGCCGGCTCCACCCCCCAGAGAGGATCCCCGGCTGCAGAGCTTTGGGGGGTTGGCTGGGGATCCCTGGCCAAAAAAGGCTGCAGCGCCTCCCACGCATTGGAGGAAGCCATCTGTTGCAGTTGCACCTGCACATCCAAGGCGCGATCCAAAATGGCCGGCTGTACCCAACCTTTCCAGGCGAGAATCTCCCCCAGTTTCCGCCCGTAACGACGCTGTTGGGCCAGAGCAACCCGCAACTGCTCGAAATCCAAATGGCCCAGCGCCACCAAAATCTCCCCCAGAGAAAGGGACTGGCTGGGCAAAAAGCGGTAGAGATCGGGCAGGGTGAGCCAGCCGTGCTCGAGGCACACTTCTCCCAACTTGAGGTGGTTTTGCTGCTGCTCCCGCAGGGCCTGGGCCAACTGGGATTGGGAAATGAGCCCTGCCCGCAGCAAACGCTGCCCCAGCGGCAAGCTCGACTCAGCCTCACCATCAGCAGCACCCCGCCCCTCCAGAAAGGGGAATGGGGTAGAGCCACTCTGGGAAGAAGAGCGCCGAGGCATCAAGAAGGCTCCCAGTTCAAGACTGTGTCGCTGCTGCACTTCAGCTTATTGCCCCCAGGATAAAGCACCAAGGGAGGGCAGCGCCACCCTGGCTTTACCCCGTGGGATCCAGTCGCATTAAAACTTGGCCAAATTCGACCGGCTGGCCGTTGCTCACCAAAATCTCCCTCACCACGCCTGCTGTTTCGGCCTCTATCTCGTTCATCAGCTTCATGGCTTCGATGATGCAGAGAGTTTGACCCTTGTTCACCCGTTGGCCAACCTGGACGAAATCCGTTTCTCCGGGGGCAGGGGCGCTGTAGAAGGTGCCCACCATCGGCGCCGTCACCTCTACCCAGTGGCTGGGGGCAGGCTTGGGAGCGCTCTCAGGAGGAGGAGCTTCTGCAGGGGGAGCAGGGGAGGGGGCCAGCGGCGGAGCGGCAGGAGGAGGAGCTTCGGCGCTCCCTTTGCGCAAGGTGAGGCGAAAATCTTTGTACTCCAGGGTTAGTTCGGCTACATCGCTCTCTTGCAGAGCGGCCAGGAGAAGACGAATTTCCTGCCAATTGACAACATCCAAGGGAAGGCTCACTCCTGATGCATCACCTGTCCACAACGGAAATCCCTAAGCCGGGGGAAGAAGCTACTCGCGGCCCAGATAGGTGTCGGTGCGGGTATCGACCCGGATCCGTTCCCCCACCTTGATGAACAAAGGCACCTGGATCTCAGCACCGGTCTCCAGCTTGGCCGGCTTGGTTCCCCCAGTTGCGGTATCTCCCTTCACCCCTGGATCGGTTTCCACCACCTCCAGAACCACAGTGTTGGGCAACTCCACATCGATCACCTGCCCATTCCAACGCAGGATTGACACTTGCATGTTTTCTTTCAGGTATTTCACGGCGGAGCCAATTTGGGCGGCAGTAATGGGGGCCTGCTCATAGGTCTCCATGTCCATGAACACCAAGTTGTCCCCCTCTGCGTAGAGATATTGCATCTCGACTTTTTCGATGGTGGCCGCCGGCAGGGTTTCCCCGGCGCGGAAGGTTTTCTCCACAACGTTGCCGGTCTGCATGTTTTTGAGTTTGGTGCGCACAAAGGCCGCTCCCTTGCCGGGTTTCACGTGCAGAAACTCGATCACCTTGTAGGGAGCTCCGTCAATTTCTACAGAGACGCCAGGGCGCAAATCGTTGCTTGAGATCATGTCGGCAGAGGGATCCGTTGCTCAGACTTCCCAATCTTACCGTGATCAGGGGGCACTCGGATTCAGCACCTGGGGATCGATGGGGGGACGACGACCATAGATGGGCAGCACCTCCTGCCACTGAGGGCGCAACCCGGCCCGGAAATCGGCGTGGGCCAATTCTGCCAACGCCACCACCGGCACAGGATCCAGAAAATCGGCGGCATCCACAGATAAGGCCTGCGGCCACCCTCGGAGAGTCGCCTGCCAAGCCGCTTCCGCCCAGAGCTGATCGGCCACTGCCACAGCCAGATGTTCGGCCCCCACCCAGTACACACCGCCATACCACTCTCCCCGTTTGGCGTCCATCTGCACCGCCACCGTCAAGGGCTGTGCCGGGGATCCCTGCTGGATCCACGCATGACGGGCCAGGACGGCCAAAGCCGAGTAGCCAAACACTGGGATGTGCAACTGCTGACCCAGCAGGCGCGCCACGCTCACCCCCAAACGGCTGCCCGTAAAGCTGCCCGGCCCCAAAGCGACCGCGATCCCGGACACCTGCGACCAGTCCTGCCCGGCCAAGAACTCCTTCAGGCAAGGGTGTAACTGCGCTGCCATCTCCCGATCCAGCCACCGGCTCAGAATGCGGGTTTCTCCCAGCTCCGGCTCCAACGGCAGCAGGGCCAAGCCCAAAACCGGCGTGGTGGTGTGGATCCCTAAAATCCAGCGGGGAAGAGACATGGCCTCTCTCAGGATCAATGAGCCAATTGACAGAACTTAACGGATGTTTTAAGGTTGTGTTGTCAATCTTCGCGCTTCCTCAGGGAAGTTTGCCATCATGACTACTGTTATCCAACGTCGCTCA
>NZ_JANSJD010000033.1:0-13785 GCF_047462395.1 Synechococcus sp. H55.7 | reverse complement strand
GTGGAGTCTGAGGCGCCGGAACCGGAGAGCGCCGTCAAGGCAATTGGCGTGGATTTGGGTAGGAGAGATATTGCCCACACCTCTGAGGGGGACAACTGGAATGGACAGCAGTTGAACCGGGTCAGAGACCACTACTCCTGCTTGAGAGCGGCTCTGCAACGCAAGGCCGGTAAGGGCACACGCAGCACTCGGCGTCGATGCCGGGAGCTGCTGCAACGGCTGTCTGGTCGGGAGAGGCGCTTTCAAACTTGGGTGAACCACTGCATCTCCAAGTCCATTGTTGCTAGGGCACAGGCGACCCGCAGCTTTATTGCCTTGGAAGACTTGACTGGGATCCGGGAGCGAGTCAACCAACAGCCGCGCAGCAAGACGGAGCGGCGGCGGTTGAACAGTTGGGCGTTCTACCAGTTGCGGCAGTTTGTGCACTACAAGGCAGCAAGAGCAGGGATCCAGGTTGTGGTGGTGCCGCCTGCCTACAGCTCGCAGACCTGCCACCGGTGTTTGTGGCTTGGGCAACGGGAAGGGAAGCATTTTCGTTGTGTGAACCCGGTCTGTGGCTGGGAAGGGGATGCGGATTTTAACGGTGCCAACGTCATTGCCCTTTTGGGGGTCGCTGTAAACCGGCCTAGAGGCCCGTGGTTGGCTTGCCAACTGCAGGGCTACCAAAAGCCCGCTCCGTACCGCTTAGCGGTCGGAGTCGGGTAGTTTACTACCCCGGTAGTCCGGTGCAATCCACCGAGATCCGGGGATTAAGACATAAGGGCCGGGGCAGGATCCCCTCTGACCCATTTCCTCGGATCTCAGCCAGGGATCCCTATACTGGGGTAGAAGCACTGGAAGGCACCGGAACGGCAAGGGTAGCATTAGGTCAGACTGCTAGAGGGGGAAACAACCGATGGGATTGTTCGATCGGGTCAGCCGAATCATCAGATCCAATATCAACGCGCTGGTCAGCAGCGCCGAAGATCCGGAGAAAATCCTGAACCAAACCATTCAGGACATGTCGGAGGATCACTACCAAATGCGGCAAGCGGTTGCCCAGGCCATTGCTGCCCAGAAGCGGATCGAGCGGCAGTATGAGCAAGCGCAGCAGAACGTTGACGAGTGGCAAAGACGGGCCGAGTTGGCCCTGCGCAACAACAACGAAGCCCTGGCCCGCGAAGCGCTGGTGCGCAAGAAAACCTTTGCCGAAACTGCCCAGAGCCTGAAGCGGCAGTTGGATGAGCAGACCAAGCAGGTGGAGGTCTTAAAGGCCAACATGACCAAGCTGGAGAGCAAAATCGCCGAGGCCAAGACCAAGAAAGATATGCTCATCGCCCGGGCCCGCGCTGCCAAGGCTTCTCAACAAATTAACCAGGTCATCGGACGGGTGGACGCCACCAGTGCCTTCGCGGCTTTCGAGCGCATGGAGGAGAAGGTGAACTCCCTGGAAGCTCAGTCGGCGGCGGTGGCGGAGCTGGCGGTGGACAACTTGGAGAACCAGTTTGCCGCTTTGGAAGCAGGTGGGTCGGATGTCGATCACGAGCTGATGATGCTGAAAGCGGCGATGCAGGGCCAATTGCCCGCCGGAGAGCGGAAAGTTTTGCCGCAAGCCCAATCTGCTGCCTCGGCTGAAAGCGAGGTAGATGCGGAGTTGGAAAATCTGCGCCGCGAAATCGACCAGCTTTGAACAACGGGAGGCCGTGTCTGCCTGAGTTCCTGGGGCATGTTTCCTCTTGGCTTAGGTGGGTTGGGGTGTCCTTACCGGGGGGACACAGAGTGGTAAGCTAGCCCAGAAGAGCTCTCGGCCTGCTTCTGGCAGGGGGGGAGCTTGGGTTAAGGTAGCCTTCCTGCGTTTTTGCGAGAGAACCAACAGCGATGACAACAGCGAGTATCAAGCCTCTTTTAGATGCCAAGCAACTGTTGCAGGCTTATGCGTCTGGCCAGCGGGATTTCTCTGGCTCCAACTTGAGCGGAGCCCAGTTGAGCGGTGCGAACTTGAGGGGCATCATTCTGCGGGATGCCGATTTGAGTGGGGCGGATCTGCGCGAGGCGGATTTGGCAGGGGCGGATCTCTCCGGAGCCGACCTGCGCGGAGCCAAGCTGCGACGGGTGAACCTAATCGGAGCTAAGTTGGTGAAGGCGGATCTGCGGGGGGCCAACCTCTACCGGGCTAAGTTGCTCAGGGCTGACCTTAGCGAAGCAGAGCTGAACCGGGCCGATCTGCGCATTGGCGCCGATCTGCGCGGAGCCATCATCACCAACACCCACTTCCGTGGCGCCCTTTACGACGAGTACACGAAGTTCCCGGATGGCTTTAACCCGACCGAGATGGGCATGTAGGCTTTCTAGGGAACCAGCTCCTGCCACAGTTGGGTAACGCCTTCGGCAGCTGCTACAAAGGGCGGGTTGTGCAGCTCCGGTTTGTTGTAGCGCAAGGGATCCCCTTGCAAGTTCGTGACACTTCCCCCCGCCTGCTCGACGATACAGTGGGCGGCGGCGGTATCCCATTCCAGGGTGGGGCCAAAGCGGGGGTAGAGATGAGCGGATCCCTCGGCCACCAGGCAAAACTTGAGGGCGCTACCCACAGACTTGACTTCGAGAGAACCGTAGCGCCGTCGCAGCCGCTCCAGGAATTGCTCCGTCTCCGGGCTGCGGTGGGAACGGCTGGCCACCACCTGCAGAGGAGCCTGGGCGGGGGGGCGGGCCTGGATGGGCTCTTTGCCTTTGTAGGCCCCCAGCCCTTGCGCTGCCCTGTAGGTAAGGCCGAGAGCCGGGGCATGGACGACGCCTAAGATGGGGATCCCCGCCTCGACGAGGGCGATGTTGACCGTGAACTGGCCGTTGCGCCCGATAAACTCGCGCGTGCCATCTAGGGGATCCACCAGCCAGAACTGCCGCCACTGTTGCCGCTCCGAATAGGGGATCCCGCCGGATTCTTCCGAGAGCACGGGGATCCCCGGAGTTAGATCTTGCAGGCCCCGCAGGATCAGGTGGTGGGCGGCCAGATCTGCTTCAGTGAGGGGGGAGAAGTCGGTCTTGTCCCTGACTTGGATCTGCTCTTGCCGATAGATCTCCAGAATGGCCTGCCCGGCTGCTTCTGCAAGGCGGCTGACATGGGGCAAGAGATCGGCCAGATCCTGCATGGGCAACCCCCCAAGATTTAGCAGCGCACCGGAATGCCGTGGGCGGCCAAATCGGCTTTGATCTGGGCAATCGTCAACTGGCCGTAGTGCAACAGAGAAGCCAACAGGGCTGCCTCTGCCCCCCCCTCCTGCAGAGCTTGGCGGATGTGGGCACAGTCTCCCGCCCCCCCTGAGGCGATCACCGGCACCGCCACCGCCTCGGCCACGCGGCGGGTCAGCTCCAGGTCGTAGCCCGCTTGGGTGCCGTCGGCGTCCATGCTGGTGAGCAAGATCTCCCCTGCCCCTCGCTCGGCCACGGTTTTGGCCCACTCCACCACGTCCAGCCCCGTCGGCTCCCTCCCCCCGCGCACGTACACTTCCCATCCCCCTGGTTTGGCGCGGGCGTCGATAGCCACCACGATGCACTGGGATCCAAACTGACGGCTGGCCTGGGTGACCAGATCCGGATCCCGGACTGCCGCCGAGTTGAGGCTTACCTTGTCGGCCCCGGCCCGCAACAGTTGCCGGATCCCTTCCACATCGCGGATCCCACCTCCCACCGTGAGGGGGATGAACACCTGCTCCGCCGTGCGCTGCACCACCTCCAGCAAAATCTCCCGCTCCTCGTGGGTAGCGGTGATGTCCAGAAAGACCAGCTCGTCCGCCCCCGCCCGATCATAAGCCTGGGCCAGCTCCACCGGATCCCCGGCATCGCGCAACTGCACAAACTGGATCCCTTTGACCACCCGCCCCGCCGCCACATCCAGACAGGGAATGATCCGTTTGGCCAACATCGCCTTCTCCTCCGCTGGCGTGATGGCCTAGCCGAAGCTGATGACCAAGAAGGGTTCTTGAAACTTGGCCCCGGCCACCTGCCGACCCGCCAGGCTGGGAGGCAAGAACAAATTGCGCCGCTGATCCCCGGCGGTGATGGTCAGCTCCGGGCCCGACTGGCTCAGCTCGATCTGGGCCTTGCTGAAGCCGGGAATAAACAGCTTGACTGTACGCGCTCCCTCGTCGATGGCCACGGGCGGCGGCACATCCGGCACGGCGAATATGCCCCCCACCGCTGCCTCCAAAGCTGACCAATCGGATCCTTGACGCAGGGGAAGTGTGCGTACGGTCAAGGGGAAAAAATCGGCAGCCGAGACCTCGCCCGGAGCCAGAGGGGTGACCCAGAGACCGCCCACCGTCAGCCCCACCATCTGGGCACTGCCCCAGAGGTAACGGGCGGTCTGGACAGCCATCGGATCTGGGGTGGTCACCAAGTGGGCCAACACACGGCGCGGATCGGCGATGGCCTGCCGCCCCTGCTCGAAAATGTTGGTCATCCCCCCCAGCCGATTCGACAGATCCTCTAGAGACGAGAACTCCACGGTGCTGACAGACCGCAACAGCGGCTCGGCAAAGGGGCGCAGGGTCTTGGCCAAGTCGGATCCCCAAAAAGCCTGGGAAGCCCGCCGCCAGTACCAACTGGCCACCTCCGGGATCCCAAAAGCCCGCAAGGTGGTCAGATCCCCCGGCCCATCGTAGAGAATGCAGTCGTATTGGCCGCTGTCATCGTAACGGCGCAGCGCTTCCAGAGCCAGGGCCTGATCCATGCCCGGCAACACCCCCAGCTCCTGGCCGTAGATCTCCCGGAAAAAGGGAGTGCGCACATATCGGGCTTCCAGCTCTTTGGCCGCCGTCCAGTGTTGTTCCAGAAGCTGAGTTGTGCGCAACTGCACCACGCTCAAATTGGCAGCAATGGTCACCGGCTCCCCGGCAAGTGGGATCCCGCCCAAGAGCATCTCCAGCGCCGGCCCCGCCTGATGGCCCACCAACAGCACTCGCCGCCCCTGTTGGGCTGCTGCCCGCGCTGCTGCCACCGCCAACGTGCTCCGGCCTGTGCCCCCCTTACCCAAAAAGGTGAGGATCTGGCTCATTCCCGCTCTCCTGCCTCGCCGTAGATGTCGATGTACAAAGACTGGCCCGCCAACTGGGCTGCCGCCATCATCACCTGCCGAATCGCCTGCAGAGTGCGCCCGCCGCGCCCGAATACCCGCCCGCGATCCTTGGGGTCAAAGGCCAGCCGCAGCCATACCTTGCGCCCGCCACAGGTGGTTTCCACGTCCATCTGCAGCCCAGATGAGCTGAGCAACGGCTCGATCAAAAGATGGACAAGGGCTTTGTAGTCTGGCATGGGCGCCTGGCAAGGAAAAACGGGTTCAAGCCGAGCCTATAGCCAAAAGGTTAACCGATGGCGTCAGCGGGACGAAGTCCTTATCCTAGGCTTTGGCTGCTTCTTCGACCCGTGGCTCTTCAATTGCAGATTCTTGGTGGCTCGATTCTGGCAGGGATCCAGCCTCTGCCACAGCCGGCTCTGCATCGGGTTCAGGAGCTTCCGTAGCAGGTTCTTCTGTTGGCTCAGGGATCCCAGCTTCAGGCTTGGCGATGGCCGGGATGCGAATCGAGGCAACCACTCCGCCTTCTCCTGCTTTCAGCATCTCGTAGATGCCGGCCTTTTTGAGAAGACCCTCCACGGTCTCCGTGGGCTGAGCGCCACAACGCAACCATTTGAGCAGGCCCGCCGTCTCCAAAACCGTCTCTTTGGTGCGCGGGTTGTAGTAGCCCAATTCCTCCAGCGGACGGGCCTCGCGACGGCTTTTACTTTCGATGGCGATGATGCGATAGCTGGGTTGCCGTTTTTTTCCGTAGCGCTTGAGCCGCAATTTGACCATGGGGTATCTGCTCCTTAGGGTTGCTCCGCAAGCTGTGAAGGGTGGTTAGAGAAAAACCAAAATCAAACCCGTGCCCGCCACCCCGATCCCCTACCGGAAATCTGGGCAGACACAGGCTCTCTATTTTAGTCGATTTTTTCCTTGGCTGAAAAAGAGCCAAACCGACGCCGGGCGGCGCTCTTCATGGCAAAGTTGAAGAGGAAACCCACACTCAGCAACACCCCCCATGGTCAACTACGCCGACTTGACAGATGAGCAGCGCCAGCTCTACCTCAAAGCCCTGATCGCGGTGGCCCGAGTGGACGGCCAGTTGGACGAAGAGGAAACCAACTTTTTCCTGCAAATTGCCGAAGGGATGGGCATTGAAGAACAGGTGGCCCAAACCTATCTGGCCGAGAAAACAGACGCAACCCTAGACCTCAGCGGGATCCCGCCTCTGCACAACGCAGCCGGGGCCTTGATCCTGCGGGATCTGACAACAATGGCGGTGGTCAACAACGAGCTGACAGAAAAGGAAGAGGCGCTCATTTTTGAGATCGGCAAGGCCATGCAGTTCAGCCGGGAGGAGATCGACGAGTTCCTGAACTGTGCCTTCATGGGCCTGCAATGGCAACTGAAGAACAGGGGCTTGCTAGAGCGCTACGCCCAGCCTTCTCAGGGAGATCCAGCTACCGAATAGCATTAGATAGCATCAGCCAGAACAGCCGGCCTTGGCAACCGCATCAACACCCCGGCTTGGTGTTTCCCCCAACCAAGCCAGGGAGCCTTTCAGGTTCAGCCCAGACATCTGGCCATCGCAACCTAGCCGATAAAGCGATCCAGGGCCCGTTGCAGCTCTTCCAGCTCCACTTCGATATTACCGGTCTCGATGGCGTGGCGGATGCAATGGCGGATGTGATCGTCCAGAATCAGCCGTGCCACCCGATCCAGCGCCCCCTTGACAGCGGCAATTTGCAGCAGCACATCCGGACAAGGCTGATCCTGCTCGATCATGGAGCGGATCCCGTGAACGTGCCCCTCGATGCGCGCCAAGCGGTTGATCAACTTGCGCCGTGACTGAGGATCATGATGGTGAGGCTGGGCCCGCCCAGACAGGGGCGGCTTTTCCAGCGCCAACTCCCACTCCTCCTCCCAATCGGGTTCTGAAGGGAGCGGTGGAACGGAGCGAGCGCCAAGTGGAAGGACAGGATCGGACATAAAAAGGGCAGAAGACTGCTTGCATAATACTGCTTGGTTTTCCCTGGGAACGATAGGGTACTCTACAATAAGAAAAGATATGAAATTTTGTAAAACCTCTCATACGCTGGCTCCATGACCTCTGTGCTCTCCCCCTTTGGCCCTGTAGAAGCGGATCTGGAGCGTTTACGCCAGAACCTGACGCGGTTGGTTAGCGCCAAGCACCCCATTCTGGCTATGGCTGCCGAGCATCTGTTTTCGGCAGGTGGGAAAGGGATCCGGCCAGCCATTGTGCTCCTCATTGCCCGTGCCACCACTCCCGATGGGGAGATCACACCCCGCCACTGGCGCTTGGCAGAGATTACCGAGATGATCCACACGGCCAGCTTGGTACACGATGATGTCATCGATGCTGCCGACGTGCGACGAGGAATCGACACGGTAAACACCCTCTTCGACAATCGGATAGCCGTGCTGGCGGGGGATTACCTCTTCGGTCAGGCTGCCTGGTATTTGGCCAGTCTGGACAATCTGGAAGTGGTGAAGCTCCTTTCCAAGGTGATCATGGATCTGCCAGAAGGAGAGGTGCGTCAGAGCCTTACCCGCTTCAACCCGGATGTGTCGATGGAGGACTACCTGGCCAAGAGCTTCTACAAAACGGCCTCCCTGATGTCCGGCAGTTCCAAGGCTGCCGGTCTGCTGAGTGGGGTGAGCGAGGAGGTGGCGGATCGGCTATTCGATTTTGGGCGGGATCTGGGCATTGCCTTTCAGATCGTTGACGATCTGCTGGACTTCACCGCTTCGGCAGAGATGCTCGGCAAGCCGGTGGGATCCGACCTCATCCAGGGCAACCTCACCGCACCCGTTTTATTCGCCTTAGAGGAATTTCCCCAGATGCGGGAGCTCATTCTCAGGGAACTGTCCAACCCGCAAGACCTGAAGCAGGCCCTAGAGTGGGTGTATCAAAGCGAAGGGATCCCACGCTCTCGTCAGTTGGCGCGAGACTATGCCCGTCAGGCCGCCGAGGCGCTGGAAGTGCTCCCGGATTCTGTAGCCCGCCGGGCTCTGTTTCAAATGGTGGACTATGTGCTGGAGCGGCTGCACTGAGCAGCCCAGGCAGAGTCAAGCGACCTCCCTAGCGGGCGGTGTCGCCCAACACTTGAGTTTCCGAACGCAGCTCGGGATATTCTGGCGGGGTGAAAACGTGTAGGCGATTCGGGGGCCAAAAGCGAAAAATGGTGTTGCCGATGATGTTTTCTTCCGGCAAAAAACCCCACACATGGGAGTCCTGGCTGTCATTGCGATTGTCCCCCATCACAAAATAGGAGTGAGGAGGAACTACAAATTCGGATCCCTGGTTGGGAACTCCAGGGCAGCGCTCTCCAGGACAAGAATAGTTGGGAGGAGCATAAATATAGTCCTCCTGCAGTGGGATCCCGTTGATGATGACCTCACCATCGGCGATACGAATGCGATCCCCAGGTAGGCCGATCACCCGCTTGATGTAGGCGCCGTTGAAGTTCAGCTTGGCAGGCGGGTAGAAAACAATGATGTCGCCGCGTCTGGGCGGGCCAAAGCGGTAGCTGACCTTTTCCACCACCAGCCGATCCCCTTCTTCCAGGGTGGGCAGCATGGAATCGGAGGGGATCCAACGCGCCTCCGCCACAAAGGTGCGAATGCCGAAAGCCAACAGCAGCGCCAGCACAACCGTCAGCAGGTTTTCCCGCTGCGCCTGCCACCAGGTGCGGGATCCCGAGCTGGCAGGTGCCGACTGGGGCTTGGGCAGAGACGTTGGATCTTTGGACGGCATGGGAGCTAACGGACAAGACTGCACGATCTCAAGATTATCGCACCCAGCAGGAGCCAGCATCGAAAAGACGAATGGCCGCCAGTAGCTTACGATCGAGAGACACGTAGCCTGTAACTTGCAAACCCCATGACGATTTCAACAGAAGAACGCCTAGATCGGCTTGAGCGCTTGGTCGAGACCAACAGCCAAGCAATAGCCCACCTCAGCCAACAACAAGGGGAAATTTTGCAGCGGATCGATCGGCTCGCAGGAGATACCGGAAAGCTCTCGGAGCGTGTCGAGAAACTATCGGGCGACGTCGAGAAACTATCGGGCGATGTCGAGAAACTATCGGGCGATGTCGAGAAACTATCAGGTGACCTGGAAAAACTGACTTTTAAGTTCGACACCGCTCAGAGCATCGGAGAACGGCTGGAACGTCTGGCCACCAGTCTCATTGCCGGGGCCACCATCAGCATTATTGCCGGTGTGATTTTGGTGCTGTTGCGGGAGGGATCCCGTTAGGAAAAAACTGCTTGGGTTTGCAACGGGAATGAGAAACTTGGGCCACCGGCAAAAGGCAGTGGGAGCCCATAAAGCCAAGAAGCAAGGCAAAAGCTAAGATGCCCTCGAAATGCCTGGGGGCTCAACTGCCGGAATTGAGTTTTTCCCAGTCCTGCTGATGGATGGCGATCATCTGGGCTTGAGCCTGGATAGCTGCCAACACCTCTGTCATCAGGGGCCAGTCGCTCCGCGGTGGACTGGGGTACTGCTTGAGTTTGTCGATTGTGTTGCTGAGAGCACTTTGCAGTTGTTGTAGCAGTTGATGGGTCTGTTGGGCCAAGGCTAAGGTCTCGGAGACGCGGAGGTTATTCTGACCTTGTTGATATTTCTGGAGGGCTTCCCCTCGCAAAATACTCAAGATGGCTCCTTCTCTGGCGAGGGCAGTCTGGCCACTTTTGGAGCGCTGCGGGATAATGCGCAACTGCAAAACCAGTGGCTCCCCCCGGTATACCCGTTCCACCTCTGCCTGCTGCGGCTCTCCGAGCAGCTCTGGATCCAGTGCCATCATCCGCTTCATGGAGGCGAGCAACTTCGCCCGTATGGACTCCGAAAGATCTTTGAACAGATCCCGCAAAATCCCCTGCTGACGGTAGCGCACCCGACAAGAAGCCCCCTCTTGAGGTTCCACAAAAATCTGCTCGGCTTTCTCATCCAAAGCCCGTCGCAGCATCGAGTTGAGCAACTGCTGCACCGTCTCTTCCGATTCGTCGGCGGGGACAGGCGGAGCAGTTGGCCGAGCGGAGGGGGGCTGGGTTGGCGTCAACTGCGTGGGTGGCCCCGCCACAGGAGCGGGAACCTCCCGCGTCACCCGGCTGGCTTGGGCCTGGAGGCGCAGCCGCTCCACCTCTGCCGGGTCGGGGGGATGGCTGAAGTAGTAGGCAATGAGATCCTGCTGCTGCTGAGCGGTGAGCGGGATCGGCTCAACGGAGATCTGGGAATAGGCCAGCATCTTGCTCACGTAGTCCAGCGCTGCCAAATCCTGGGGATCCACCATGCCCAAAATGAGGCTGTCGGTATCCAGGGCCACGGGCACAACCTGGTAGTAAATGCAGATCTCCACCGGCAGGTATTGGGCAATCAAGGCCGGCACCCGCGCCCGGTCAATGATTGAGTGTTGTCCCACCGCCAGAGAGGCATTTGGATCAGTCATGGCAAGCCTGGAGTGGATCCCGCACAGGCGAGACATCGCTTTCGAGCATTTTGATCATAGAGTAAAGGCTGCCTCCCCGCCGCCTGAGCCCCACAGCATCCAGGCTCGTCTGACCGGCGCAAATTGCATAATGTAATACTAGGAGCATTCTAGAATCCTTTACACCCACAGCAGTCAGGCCTTGTTAAGTCTTGGAGTTAACATCGACCACATTGCCACCCTTCGCCAGGCTCGCCGCACCGTAGAGCCGGATCCGGTGGCAGCGGCAGTGATCGCCGAGTTGGCGGGGGCAGATGGGATCACAGTGCACTTGCGCGAGGATCGCCGTCACATTCAAGATCGGGATGTGCGGCTGTTGCGGCAAACGGTGCGCACCCACCTCAACCTGGAGATGGCCGCCACCGATGAGATGGTGGCCATTGCTCTGGAGATCAAGCCCGACTACGTCACTTTGGTTCCCGAACGGCGGGAGGAGATCACCACCGAGGGGGGCCTGGATGTGGCAGGGCAGGTGGCGCGTCTTAGCGATGTGGTCGGCCAACTGCAGGGATCCGGCATTCCGGTCAGCTTGTTTATCGACCCGGATCCAGTGCAAATTGCCGCTGCCGCCCAGGTGGGGGCCCGCTGGGTGGAGCTGCACACGGGGCGCTATGCCGAAGCTGCCTCCGCAGCTCGGCGGCAGGTGGAACTTGAGCATCTGGAAAAAGGCTGCCAACAGGCCCTTCAACTGGGCCTGCGGGTGAATGCGGGACATGGTCTCACCTACTGGAATGTCGGCCCGGTGGCGCGGATCCCGGGTATGGAGGAGCTGAACATCGGCCACAGCATTATCAGCCGAGCGGTGCTGGTAGGACTGGATCGGGCGGTGCGAGAGATGCGTCAGGCGATGGGATTAAGCTGAGGAGCAGGCCCGGCATGGACTCGGAATACTACGGCTACGAAAACTACGTTCTGGAGCAGGCTGAGATCGAGCGCCTGCTGGATCTGCTGCCTGCCAGTATGCGAGAGAGCGTCAAGATCTTGCCGGCCTCGGAACGGCAGACAGTGGTGATCAAGGGCCGTCGGCAAATGCCCTGGGAACGGCAAATGCGGCTGTTTATCAAGCCCTACGAGTGGCGGCAATTTACCCCCCTGCAGCGAGCGGGGCTGTTCCTGCACAAGGTGGGCTACTACAGCCGGGCAGCCTCGCGGCAGATCGACTTTTACCTGGCCATAGCAGCTCTGGGAGGGTTGAGCTTGATCTTTGAGGCTGTGCAGCAGGATCCGGTGGGAGCAACGGTTTCGGGAGGTTTGAGTGGCTTGGCCCTCTGGCAGTTGCGCCGCGACCAAACCAACGACCGCCGCCTGTTGGCTGCCGATGCCTATGCGGTGGATCGTCTGGTGTTGCGCGGGATCCCACGGCTGCAGGCGGTGGAGGCTCTGGGGCAGGCGCTGCACGTGGAGGCCCGTCTGGAGGGGCGCTCCGGCAATGATCTACTGGACATGTTGCGCTATCAGAACCTAAAGCGGCTGGCCCAGCGTCCGGCGGAAGATATTGTGCTGAGCTGAGGGAGATGCTTTCCCCCTCGCGGCTGGGATCCCAGGTGGGCCATTGGGGCCATTACCTCCTGCAGGTGGCGGTAACCGATTCCACCAATCGGCTGCTCCTGGACTGGAGCCGCCGGTTTCCACAGCCGCTGCCGGTGGGCACGGTTTTGGTCAGCACCCGCCAACGGGCCGGGCAAGGTCAACATGGGCGGGTATGGCACTCTGAGCCGGGAGGGCTGTATCTATCGGTCTGGCTGGGATCCCCGCCCTTGCATCACTCGCTGCTGGAACTGACCCTGACCTTGGGCTGGGGTATTGCGGGCAGTCTGCGGCAAAAACTGGGGATCCCGCTGCGGCTGAAATGGCCCAACGATCTGGTGGTGGTGGGCCCGGATTCTCTGCTCAAGCTGGGGGGGATCCTGGTGCAAAGCCGCTTTGGGGGGGACGGGCAACTGCTGGGGCTGGTGGCCGGCGTGGGTGTGAATATCAACAATCCCGTGCCCGCCGGGGCGATCACCTTAGCCCACATCTTGGGATCCCGACAGTCCCTCGACCGCACCGAGATTGCCGGCTGGGTTCTGCAGGGGATGGAGCAGGGATTCCAGGTCTGGTTGCAAGAGGGATTTGGCCCCGTTCGCCCAGAGTACGAAGCCTGGATGGTTCAGTCGCAAGTCCAAGGAGCCCAGGGGGAAAGCAGCCTCACGGTCTTGGGCCTTGCCGAGGATGGGCGGGTGCGAGTACAAACACAAGGGGAGCAAGGATCCATCCTGACGCTTGCACCTGACCAAGTTCGCTTGAGCTATCACGCTCCTGTTGGCGGCGATCTGTAGCCTTTCTGGTTTTTCTTGTGTGGCCTGTGTTGAGTGCGGTGATGAAGCCTTTGGTTGCGGCAGCGCGCCTTTTCTTCCCACAAAGGCGACGGCTGCGCTTTTGGCTGGGTCTGCTTTGGCTCTATCCCACGGCTCTGCTGGCTCAGACACAACCCAACCCTTTGCCCCCACCGCCCGTGGTGGAGCCGGCTCTGGACACGCCTGGGGCGGCAGCCCTGCTGCTGGATGGGGCCATTCCTCTACGGGGAGAAGCTCTTGAGGCGGGAACCCACCCAGAGACGGTGGTGGGCCGGGAAATGGTTATTGAGCCGAAAAAAAACCTTGGCCTGGCCACCCCTGGCAATAGCGGCACGGCGTCCTTTTCTCAACCTGAAGGTGGGGTGCCGGTGGTGCTGATGGAACGCAGCTCCGGTCGCCGCATCATCCTCACCCCAGGTGAAGAGATTCGCATTGAGGATCCCAGCCAGACCCAAGCGCCTGAACCGCCAACGCCGGAGTTACCAGAACTGGCGGCAGGTGAAGAACGACTGCTCTATCCCCTACCCCATCCGGTGCCGATTACTTCTGGGTTTGGCATGCGAATTCACCCCATTCGCGGAGAGCCGGAGTTCCATGCCGGGGTGGATTTGGGGGCCAGCCTGGGAACGCCGATCTTGGCCTCTTTGAGCGGCAAGGTGGTCACTTCGGGATCCCTGGGCGGTCTGGGGATCACCGTTGTGCTGGAGCATGCCGGCAACCAGCGCACCCGCTATGGCCATATGTCTGAATCTGCTGTGGGTGTGGGAGAAGTCGTGAAGCAGGGCACCGTAATCGGCTACGTGGGGGCAACGGGAGCGGTGACGGGGCCCCACTTGCACTTTGAGTTGTGGAAACGGACGGTGGGGCAAGGCTGGGTGGTTTTGGACGCTACCGATGACCTGCAGGT
>NZ_JANSJD010000032.1:13426-14696 GCF_047462395.1 Synechococcus sp. H55.7 | reverse complement strand
CCTGGGGCGTGGAATCAAATCCGCGTCCCAAATCGTTCCGTTTCCAATTTCTAGGGATCCCCCCGAAGGGGGAACTTGTTAAGGATGGGGGATCTGCGAGATTGTGCCACCCCGGTTTCCAATTTCTAGGGATCCCCCCGAAGGGGGAACGCTTCCTCTAGTTGTTCCAGGCTGACCCCATAGAGTTCGCGTTTCCAATTTCTAGGGATCCCCCCGAAGGGGGAACCATCAATGAAATGAAGAACCTTCTCGAACAACTTACGTTTCCAATTTCTAGGGATCCCCCCGAAGGGGGAACACCATTAGTTTCGGAAGTAATCTGCGTTTCTTAGATGATTACGTTTCCAATTTCTAGGGATCCCCCCGAAGGGGGAACGACCTAGAGGCCTCGATTCGCTGGGAGACGGAGCAGGCAGAAGTTTCCAATTTCTAGGGATCCCCCCGAAGGGGGAACTATGTCGATGACGGTGGTTATCTGATTCCCACCCGGTCCTTCGTTTCCAATTTCTAGGGATCCCCCCGAAGGGGGAACTACAGTAAAAGACTTCGAAGGAAACACCAAAAATACATTTCTGTTTCCAATTTCTAGGGATCCCCCCGAAGGGGGAACGCTTCGCCGGCTTGGGCGCCGTCTTGGCAGCCTTTGCCGGGTTTCCAATTTCTAGGGATCCCCCCGAAGGGGGAACAACCTAAGCCGCAACCTAAGACGGCGTCCAAGACTAGTTTCCAATTTCTAGGGATCCCCCCGAAGGGGGAACGCAAAGCGATTTTTATCAGGTCGGAAGGAAAGAGCGTGTTTCCAATTTCTAGGGATCCCCCCGAAGGGGGAACTGCTCCGTCTGAAGCCCCTGGACGAGTTTCTCTCGTGTTTCCAATTTCTAGGGATCCCCCCGAAGGGGGAACCGCAAATATGAATCTTAGCGAGATGAAAACCCTACGTTTCCAATTTCTAGGGATCCCCCCGAAGGGGGAACGGCGCGTGCCCAAGCTGCGATCAGTCGGGCGGAAGCGCTCGTTTCCAATTTCTAGGGATCCCCCCGAAGGGGGAACTATAGTGGGGTTTTCGAGGCCCCCCTGGTTCTTAGGGCGTTTCCAATTTCTAGGGATCCCCCCGAAGGGGGAACGCCCCACCAAGTCGGTGTAGGCGTCCTGCTGCACGGGTAGTTTCCAATTTCTAGGGATCCCCCCGAAGGGGGAACTGCCCAAGCCGACACCTAAGCCGGTGGTGACCAAGTCGAGTTTCCAATTTCTAGGGATCCCCCCGAAGGGG
>NZ_JANSJD010000032.1:0-13326 GCF_047462395.1 Synechococcus sp. H55.7 | reverse complement strand
GAACACGTCCTGGCTTGCCTGAGCTACGCTCTGGCGAACCCGTTTCCAATTTCTAGGGATCCCCCCGAAGGGGGAACACGTCCTGGCTTGCCTGAGCTACGCTCTGGCGAACCCGTTTCCAATTTCTAGGGATCCCCCCGAAGGGGGAACTCCGTCAAGACCCTGGATTGGGTCCGGCGGACGTTCTCGGGTTTCCAATTTCTAGGGATCCCCCCGAAGGGGGAACGCCGACCATCTGCAAGCTTCACCACCTGTTCATAGCTGTGTTTCCAATTTCTAGGGATCCCCCCGAAGGGGGAACTTACTAACGGGTACTTTGGGCCCTGAGGTAGCACCGAGCTAGTTTCCAATTTCTAGGGATCCCCCCGAAGGGGGAACAGTATTTCTCAGTGGCGCTTATTCCTGTTGCCCTATTTGGTTTCCAATTTCTAGGGATCCCCCCGAAGGGGGAACTAAGGTGGGGGCTTCTTTTGTCCCGGATCCTCACGGGGAAGTTTCCAATTTCTAGGGATCCCCCCGAAGGGGGAACGTATTGATCAAAGCAAGCCACTGCCATCCACTCAGTGTTTCCAATTTCTAGGGATCCCCCCGAAGGGGGAACACAAAAAGGTTGCGAAGAAAGCACCAAAAATATCCTTGTTTCCAATTTCTAGGGATCCCCCCGAAGGGGGAACGAAAAAGGCCTTACCCACTACGAAGTCTGGAAGCAAATGCAGTTTCCAATTTCTAGGGATCCCCCCGAAGGGGGAACGGCGTATGGGAGTGCTGGTTGCGACCAGTGTACGTTAGTTTCCAATTTCTAGGGATCCCCCCGAAGGGGGAACATGACGGCTCTAGGTGGATGCTCATCGACTGTTCAGGAACGTGTTTCCAATTTCTAGGGATCCCCCCGAAGGGGGAACGAAGCAGGTGAATTTGCCCAATGACAGAGTTCTGTGGTGTAGTTTCCAATTTCTAGGGATCCCCCCGAAGGGGGAACCTTCGCTTGTTGCAAAGCCTTGCCCCACCGAGAGTGGTGGTTTCCAATTTCTAGGGATCCCCCCGAAGGGGGAACTGTAACGCACAACGCCGTCCTCGTCGCGGAAGGCCAGGACGGGTTTCCAATTTCTAGGGATCCCCCCGAAGGGGGAACATTCCAGGGTATGACAACAAAGAACTCATTACCCAGCAGTTTCCAATTTCTAGGCATCCCCCCGAAGGGGGAACAGTTCCGGGTTACCCACTGTACGTTGACATTAGCTCGTTTCCAATTTCTAGGGATCCCCCCGAAGGGGGAACTCCCCTGGCTCACCAACGCCCGCCGCGCCAGACATCGGGTTTCCAATTTCTAGGGATCCCCCCGAAGGGGGAACGGTGTCTACGCCCTCGGTGTTCAGCAGAATCGCCACGTTTCCAATTTCTAGGGATCCCCCCGAAGGGGGAACACGACAGAACCACCCTCTAAAAATAAAAATTTTCTGGTTTCCAATTTCTAGGGATCCCCCCGAAGGGGGAACCCCAACCTGCCAAAGAGGGCCTGGCCAGCCCTGCTTGTTTCCAATTTCTAGGGATCCCCCCGAAGGGGGAACAAGCGACCGTGGCAATGGCTAGGTAGATAGAACTTATCGTTTCCAATTTCTAGGGATCCCCCCGAAGGGGGAACAGGCGCCTCTGATGAGGGCCCTGGGGTTTGCGAAGGTGTTTCCAATTTCTAGGGATCCCCCCGAAGGGGGAACAGAAGACAGCAATTTCGATGAGCTTTATAACTTCTGGTGTATGTTTCCAATTTCTAGGGATCCCCCCGAAGGGGGAACACTACAAAGCACCTTGAGAGTAAAAATTGTCTGTACAGCCGTTTCCAATTTCTAGGGATCCCCCCGAAGGGGGAACCTTTATGGCAAATAAGGGATGAAAAGCGTGAAGGCCGTGTTTCCAATTTCTAGGGATCCCCCCGAAGGGGGAACCCCCACTAGAAGACGTTCACCGATACCTTCGCCACCCGGGCCGTTTCCAATTTCTAGGGATCCCCCCGAAGGGGGAACCCCCTCATTACTGTCGTGAACGCCTGTTTCACGAGGGGCCCTTGTTTCCAATTTCTAGGGATCCCCCCGAAGGGGGAACTCTACCCCTATTAAACCCAAGCGGGGCAAGGAATGCAAGACCCATTTGCGAGGGGGTCGGTCGAAGAGGGCAAAAAAGGGCCTGGAAGAGGGGGGGCAAGAGGCCTGAAAGCCTTGTGGCGCAAGGCATCGAGCGGGTCAACGAAAGAATCGGCCTTTGCGGGATTTGGCGAGGCGCTCGCAGAGCCGCTGATACCGTTTTTGTGTGCTTTTGACAACATGAGCCTCAGGGGGCTGAAGCGCCTATAGTGGGGGAAGATCTCCAGCTTCCCTCGTTGTCGATGTCGGATCTCACCCCCACGGGTAAGCTTCTGGCCGGGATCCAGGCCCAGCAGGCTGGCGACTTGCAAACCGCAGAAGCTATCTACTTAGAAATTCTGGCGGAGTTTCCGGATCAAGCTGATGCCCTGCACCTGCTGGGGACGGTGGCCCAGGCCAAGGGAGAGGGGGAATGGGCGGCTGCTTTGATTGCCGAGGCCATTGCGCTCGATCCCTGCGTAGCCCTCTATCATCACAACCTGGGCGTTGTCTATGAATCTTTGGGGCAACTGGAAAAGGCGCTATCTTGCTATTGGCAGAGCCTGAGCCTCAATCCCAAGGCTTACCTTTCTGCTTTGCAAGCCGGCAAGATTCTTGTTAACCTACTCCGCCATCAAGAGGCGATCCCTTTGCTTAGCTCCTTGTTAGAAAATCTAGATCCGGCAGCAGGGATCCCTTGGGCTGAGGTGCATTTTTATCTGGGAATGGCCCATCGTGAGCAAGGGGAACACAGCGCGGCTCTGGCTCACCTGGAAAAGGCGTGGACTTTGGATCCCAATTTGGTGGTAGCTCGCTGGCTTTACCATCTCTATTTGCCCGCCCTCTATCAGGATGAGGAAGAGCTGCATAGATTTCGCTCTCGCTTTGTAGAACACCTGGATCGCCTCATTGAGGAGACGCCCTTGGACACCCAAGAGCAGCGGCGGCTTGCCTTTTTAGGGTCAAGCTGGGGAACGCCCCACCATCTGCAGTACCAGGGCTGCGACGACCTGGAGCTGCAGAAAAAATACGCTCAGTTTGTGCAGCGCATCGTGAAATCTTGCTACCCCAATTGGCACTCTCTTCCCCGGCAACCAGGGGATCCCATTCGCGTTGGCTTTGTCTCGGCCTCGATGCGCGCCTGCTCCTACAGCCGTCTTTCTTTAGGGTGGGTGAAGTACTTAAAGGCGAGCTCCCAGTGGCCTTTTCTGGTGTTTGCCTACCATTTGGATCCCAGAACCGACTTCATGACAGAGCAATATCGCCAGTATGCGGATGTATTTCGCCACATTCCTACTGGCTTTGAAGACGCCGCCCGTCAAATTCTGCAGGATCAGCTCGATGTTTTGGTGTATCTGGAAATTGGCCTTTCTCCCCTAATTTTGCAACTGGCATCTCTGCGGCTAGCCCCAGTGCAATGCTCCACCTGGGCCCATCCTGTAACTTCCGGACTTTCAACCATCGACTACTTCCTCTCCAGCGACCTGATGGAGCCCGAAGATGGGCAGGCTCACTACAGCGAAACCCTAATTCGGCTGCCCCGCCTGGGTACTTGTTTTGAAAAGCCCGTTTTACCTCAGCAAAAGCGTCATCGTGGGGATTTTGGCCTGCGCCAAGACGCAGTAGTTTATCTTACCTGTCAATACCTGGGCAAGTATCTGCCCCAATATGACTATCTTTTTGCCGCCATTGCCCAGCGAGTGCCCAACGCTCAATTTGTCTTCTTGGCGTTGCCCAATGCTGCCATTGCCCAACACTTTTGGCAGCGTCTTTCCCGAACTTTCTCCGCCTATGGCCTTTCTGCGGAAGACCACTGCTTGATCTTGCCCCAACTGGATCATCAAGACTACTTGGATCTCAACCGCTGCGCCGACATTATGCTGGATTCCTACGGCTGGTCGGGCGGGATCACCACCTTGGAAGCCGTTGCTGCCGGCTTGCCTGTAGTGACCTGCCCTGGCCGGTTCCTGCGGGGCCGGCACACCTATGCCATTCTCAAAAGGATGGGCCTTGATCTCTTAATTGCCCAAAACCTCCAGCGCTACGAAGAGTTGGCTGTCCAACTGGGAACGGATCCCCAATTTCGGCAGCAAATCTCCCAGCAGATCCAACAGCGACGCGACCTGCTTTTTGAGGATCGAGACTGCGTGGCAGCTCTGGCCCATTTCTTGCTCACCAGGAAGCGCTACGCCAGCAGTGGTTATGGTTAGCTCACCCCAAGTAGAGGGCTTTGCTCCGGATCCCTTCCCGCAAATGGGTACAAGACTGGCTCGATGGTTCCGCCGTGCCCTTCTCGAGCTGGGCAGTGAGATAGGCCATCCGTGCTGAACGTAGGGCAAGGCTGTCAGTGATCTTCATTTTGTGCGAATTGCTCAAATCATCCTAATCTGGATCCAGAGGAACGTTAGCGATCCGGTGGCCGGGGGAGTGTCTATGTCATTGTCAGCGTTGAAGGTTTCTGGATCCCAGGTGCGGTTTTTCTGGGGCCTTCTGGCCTCGACTGTCCTCCTGGCAGGCTGTGGGGGGGGTGGGGGGACGGTGCCGCCTCTGGTCAATGTTTGCGAGGAAGCCTTTAGCCCAGAGTTTTTCGCATCAATTGGCCTGCGCCGCCAAGGAGATAGCCGCAGCGGAACCTTGGGGCCGAATAGCCTTTTGGAGTTCTACTTCGATAGCGCTGGCGAGGTTCAAAATGCCCGGGAAGTTCCACCGCCTCCTGGCACCTTCACCTTTTACTCAGATGGATTTCTCTACTTTCCTTCTGCAGCCAACGTTACCGGAGTTACCATCCGGCTGACCAGCCCGGTTTTCGATCCGCTGTTGGTCATCGGTGCCTTTGATACCGGTAGAAATTTGGATCGGAATGTCCTTTTTGTTAACGATGATGCTGCTCCTGGCAACTTTACCACCTCCCAGCTCACGATCCCGGTGCGGCAAGACCGCTGCTACTTGATCCAGGTGCAAAGTTACTGGGCGCAAAATGCTTCCCCAACCGCTGGGCCAGGTAGTCCTGGGCGAGGGCCATATACCCTCCAGGTGGTGAGCGAAACGTTTGCCACCCCTCCTCCTCTCCCTCCCTTGCAACAGAAGCCGGAGGATCCGGAGAACGGCGGTGGCGGTGACCGAGGTGGCGGCGTGGGTATTTAACTCTGGCGAGTGAGCCTGATGGCAAAGCTGGCGCTGCCACAGGTGGCCGTGCCACGAATGGAGCGCCCGTCGGCGCTGACAGTGCCACTCCACGTGATGGTTGGGGTACCGCTGCCCCCTATCTTGCCGCTGACAGAAAGTTGGTTGCGGATGAGCTGGCCACTGCGCTCCGCAAAACCGGGAGAGGAAACGCTGATCTGGTTGCCGTCTTGACGAATGGAGACGGTTTCCTGGATACCGGTTGCAACATTAACCTTACACAGGGATCCCTGCCAGACAAAGGATCCTCCCTCGTAGAGCCACTGGCCGCTCAAGGCAAGCTCTGCCGCAGGCGTTGGTGTTGCTGGGGCCGGTGTCGAGGTGGGCGGCGGAGGTGGAGTTGGGGTAGGGGTAGGAGCACGAGGAACAAGCGGCGTCAATCGAGGGATAGGGGTAAGCGTTGGTGTTGGCACCGGAGTGGGAGTGGGTGGCAGTACTGGAGTTCGAGTAGGCGTTGCTACTGGAGTGGGAGTAGGTGTCGGTGCCGGAGTTCGAGTAGGCGTCGCCACCGGAGCGGGAGTGGGTGTTGGTGCCGGAGTTCGAGTAGGCGTCGCCACCGGAGCGGGAGTGGGTGTTGGTGCCGGAGTTGGAGTAGGCGTTGCCACCGGAGTGGGAGTGGGTGTTGGTGCCGGAGTTGGAGTAAGTGTCGCCACCGGAGTGGGGGCGGGCTCGAGGGTAGGTGTTGGGGTGACTGCGGCGGTAGGGATCGGCTCCGGCTCTTCCTGGGTATCGCGGGTTGCTGGGCGCGGCCAGAGCCAAAAGGCGGCCAACAAAGCCACAGCGCCTCCCCCAGCCAAGACCCACTTCAGGCTGCTGCCAGAAGGCTGGAGAACCGTTGGGGGGGCAGCTTGCGGCAGAGGGCGGGTGCGGGGAGTATCCGTTCGTGGTGGGACGGGGAGATCCTGAGGGGGAGTAGCCGGGCGGGTGTTGCTGGCTGGGATGACTGTAGAGGGGGTTTTGGGAGTTTCGCCTGCAGCTTGAGAGGAGGGATCCGGTGCAGCTTCTGCCGAGGTATCTGAGGGGAGAGGTTCCTGCCCGGCGACGTAGTAGGGGATCCCTGCACCTGGGGGAGAGACCGGCTCATCTTCAATGAGATCCAGATCCTCATCGCGGATATCTTCAAAGGCTCCAGCAGTCGATCCTGTATTGCCGGTGGTTGCGAGCGGCAGCCTGGGATCGGAAGAGGATGGAGCCTCGTTTTGAGCCTTGGCACCGCCGGTGGGAAGAATCACGGTACTGGCCTGGCTGCTGGAGAGTTGAGTGGCTACCGTCAGCTCATAGGCTTGCAGCAGCCGCTCCCCTAGCTCCTGCATCGTCTGCGGCCGCTCGTCGGGGTTTTTCTTGAGGCAATCCATCACCACTGCTGCCAAGGCAGGCGGGATCGGCTGCGGGGTTGTCTCCGGGTTGATCTCAAGGGGGCTTTCGTAGCAATGGGCGTGGATCCAACTGTGCAGAGAGTCGGTTTCCAATTGAAAGGGCATGGATCCCGTCAGCATCTCGTAGAGCACCACCCCCAGGGAGTAAATGTCTGAGCGGGCATCCAGAGACTTGCCCCGTATCTGTTCGGGAGAGGCGTAACGAGCGGTGCCGATAAATCCACCCCCTTTTTGGGTGCCCAGGCTAAGGGTGTGATCCGCCAAGGTTTTGGCTACGCCGAAGTCGAGGATTTTCAGTTGCGACGTGAGCTGGCCATCTCGAAAAACCCGCTCAACAAACAGGTTGCTGGGCTTGATGTCGCGGTGAATGACGCCCCGAATCTCACGGCCCTCGACCTTGGCTTGAAATGTATGAGCAAAGTGCAGCCCCTCACAGGCCTGCAGGGCCAGCCGAAGGGCTTGCCGGAGCGGCAGAGCCCCTTTTTCTCGAATCAGCTTGCCCAGATCCTGCCCCTTGAGGTACTCCATCACCAAGTAGGCCTGCTCCCCCTCTTGGCCGTGATCCAAGACTTTGACGATGCGGGGATGCTGGCCCAGAAGGGTGCTGACGCGGATCTCTTCGGCAAAGCGGCGACGCAGATCGGTCTGGGCGTCACCCCGGCTCAGCAGCATAGGGGCATGCAGGATCTTAACAGCCACCTCTTGGCGGTTGTTGTGCAAGTCCAAAGCGCGAAAGACGGATCCCATGCCGCCGCCACCGATTTCTTGAATCAGTTGGTAGCGGCCACCCAAAATGCGATTGGTGAGATCGGGGGCCATAGGTTTGCAGGTGCAGCGAAGAAGCAGCTTGGGCAGGGATGTCCATACGATAAACCAATTGCTGGAGTTTATACCCGCTCATTTCCCCGTCCAACTCAAGGATCCCAACCTTTGACGCTCTGGGAACTCTGCGCCGCTCAAGCCCTCACCCCCGGCCCCGCTGCCCTCACCCCCAACCCCTCTCCCAGAGGCCCTCACCCCCAACCCCTCTCCCAGAGGTGCCCTCACCCCCAACCCCTCTCCCAGAGGGAGAGGGGAGTTGGAGCGGCGCGTTTGCGGCAGCGTTGCAACAAGCCGTTTTTTACTGCTATTTGGAATGACTATTTAGAGATTTTTTTTTTAAGGATCCCCAGTAAATGTGAAAAAAGTGAAAGGGAATGCTCGGGGAAATGAGGCCTTCTGGGCAACCTTCAGCCCCAAGAGGGATGATCGGAAGGGATCTCTGGGCGAGGGCTTATGGACTTGGGCCTGGTGGTGATCGCCTACAAGGAGGGGGATCGGGAGAGCAAAGCCGCCTGTCAATTGTGTGCGGAGCAATTGCGTCGGCGCGGCGTTACGGTGCTGACCGCTCCCACCGGCTTGCACCACAACCCCTACCCGGTCTTTTTGGAGGCCACTTCGGATCCCATCGATCTGGTGGTGGTGCTGGGGGGAGATGGGTCGGTGTTGGCGGCAGCCCGCCACCTGGCCCCGCACGGGATCCCGATTTTGCCCATTCAGTCGGGGGGCAGGCTGGGGTTTTTGGCCCAGTCGGAGCGGGTGCTGCATCAGGATCCCTGGGATCGCATCCAGGCGGGAGACTTTGTTCTGCAAGCCCGCATGATGTTGCAGGCCCAGATTTGGGAGCAAGCGCAATTGGGGCAGGGAGCTATCCCTGGGGAGGGCAAGCGGCAAGGCCGCCCGGTCAGCGAAGTCTACTACGCCCTCAACGAAATGTGCCTCAAGCCCATCAACCGGGAACGCCTGCCCGCCGCCATCATGGAAATCGAAGTCAATGGCGAGATTTTGGATCAGTACCACGGGGATGGCGTGCTGGTGGCCACGCCGACGGGATCCACCTGCTACACCTTGGCAGCCAATGGCCCCATCCTGGAGCCTACCTTTGAGGCCATCATCATCACTCCCATTTGTCCCCTCAGCTTGTCCAGCCGGCCCATTGTTATCAGCGGCACGGCCACGGTGGAGATCTGGCCCCTTGCCGATCCGGAAGGGCTGACCCGCCTCTGGACTGATGGTGTCTTGGCTCAATCGGTCAACCCCGGCCAGTGGGTGCAAATTCAACGGGCTCCCCTGCCGGCCAAGCTGATGATCCTAGAAAAAGACCTCTCCTACTTCCGCACCTTGCGAGAAAAGCTGCAGTGGGCCGGCAGCCGCATCTACATCCCCACCACCAACCACCGCCCCGAGGGGGGATAAAGGGATCTTAAAGTTGGGGAGCTAGAGTAGCGGAGTTTAACTCCCCTGGAATCTTCTCCCATGAGCCTCAGACTGTACCTACTCAGACACGGGGAAACCCCCTACAGCCGTTCCGGTAGCTTTTGTGGCGCCCTCGATCCCGACCTCACCCCCGAAGGCCAGCAGATGGCAGAAGCTTTTGCCGCCGCCTATGCCGGGATCCCTTGGCAGGCCCTCTACGTCAGCCCGATGCGGCGCACCTTGGCTACTCTCAGGCCGCTGGCAGAGAAGACGGGGTTGGAGATGCAGATTCGAGAGGGCTTGAGGGAAATCCACTACGGTGAGTGGGAGGGCAAAACCCACGCCGAGGCCCGCGAAGCCCATCCCGAAACCTACTGGCGCTGGATGACCGAGCCGGCCTGGAACGCTCCTCCAGGCGGCGAAACCGCCGTGCAAATTGCCAACCGCGCCCTGCCGGCTGTGGCGGAGATCGAAGCAAAATGGTCGGATGGCAACGTCTTGATCGTCTCCCACAAGGCCACCATTCGGATTCTTCTCTGCAGCCTGCTGGGCATTGACCTGGGCCGCTACCGGGATCGTATCGAGGTTTTGGCTGCCTCGGTCAGCGTGGTCAAGTTCGACCGCTATGGGCCCCTGCTGGAAAGTTTGGGAGAACGCAGCTATTTGCCGCCTGATCTGCGGCAAAGGGCAGGCACCTAAAAGTTTAGAATTACTAGAATCTTTTGGGCTTTTTTTGAACAAGCGACCATGGGCAAAAAACTGGGCTTGGCACTGGGCAGTGGCGGAGCGAGGGGATGGGCCCATATTGGCGTGATCCGGGCGCTAGAACAGGCCGGGATCCCGATCGATTACATTGCCGGGACGAGCATCGGCGCCTTCGTCGGAGCCATTTACGCCGCAGGTGAACTGGATGAGCTAGAGGACTTTGTGCGGGAGCTCAACTGGAAGATGATCCTGTCTTTATTTGATGTAGTCTTTCCCACCTGTGGCCTTCTGGAGGGCAACAAAATCTACGAGCTACTGACGGAACATTTGCAAGAGCTGTGCATTGAAGAGGCCGGGATCCCTTTTTGTTGCGTGGCTACAGATTTGATTACAGGCCAAGAGGTGCTGTTGCGGTCCGGCAAAATGGCCGATGCGGTGCGGGCCAGCATCTCCATCCCCGGCATTTTCACTCCTTTTCAGCACGAAGGTCGCTACCTCAGCGATGGGGGCATTGTCAACCCGCTGCCGGTACGGGTGGTGCGGGAAATGGGCGCCGAGGTTGTCTTGGCGGTCAACCTCAACCACGTGGATCCTGCGGATGTGGAGCCGGAGGTAGAGGAAACGGAGGTAGAAGAAACTTTTCAAAGACGCCGGCGCTTCAATGTCGAAGGAGAGGTGATCGAGAAGGAAACCAGCTTCATCACCCGCATCCACAAACGGTACCAATCTCTACAACAAGCGATCCAGGAAAAAATTAGTCAATGGTTTCCAGACGAGCCTTCTGGCCCCAACATTTTTGACATTATCGGCAGAACTTTGAACATCATGGAGCAAATGGTAACCCACAGCATTTTGGCCGAACATCCACCGGACTTACTGTTACAACCTAAGCTCAGCCAATACAGCATCTTCGATTTCCACCAGGCAGATGCCATTATTCGAGAAGGCTATCGGCAAATGCGACGGGCCATTCCAGAATTGCGCCAAAAGCTGGAGCAGTGAACCAACACTTTTCCAGCGGTTCAACCTAAAGCTTTAAAGAGATCCGCGGCTCAAGCTTTACCAAACGCCTCTCGACGGATCCCGCTATCAAAATAGGTCTGAAGTTCACTCGATTGGGATAAATTGCAATAGCAATCCTGTGTGGATGAGATAGCCCGGGGCAGATTTTCCATCCTGGTCGGGATGGGCCAGCAGCACACAGCGATCGTGGGGGGTGAGGTTAAACCCGACAGAGGGATCAGGCTCTCTTTTCAGTTGAGAGTTGAGTTGGGGATCCCCGACAAAGGTTAGTTGGGCCAACAGAGTTAACAGCCGGTCTTGGTGGGCCAGATCCGCCCCAAAAGCAGTTCGCTCCTGTAAGGTGGCCAGCGCCACCGGGTGGCCTTCTCGAATCAAATAGGTGAGGATCCCGGCACAGCGCTCTACGGCTCGCTCCAGCTTGTTGCGATGCCCTTCAGGGCTTTCTCCCCGCGGCTGCCAGCGATTTTCAAAACAGAGGACGATGGCCTGGGAACGGGGGCGCTCCAGCTCCCGCACAACCAGTTGATCCCGTTTGGCCGAGATCTTCCAGTGCACCGAGCGCACATCATCTTGGGGACGATAGGGCCGCAGGCTAAGGTAGTCCCCCTCCTGGCCGGCCTGAGGGCGCAACTGGCTACCACCGCTCAATTGTTCCCACACCAACAGGTTTTGGACAGGGGCAGGCCGAGGAAACACAATCACCGTCTGCGGGTCCTCGATTTCCACTGCCTTGCGGAAGAGTTCAAAGGGAAAGCTGGTGGCAATCTCAAAACCCTGCAGCCGCCACACCCCTCGCCTTGAAAAGGTGTGTTGATAGAAAGTATCCAGCTTTGCGCCCGGATCCAGGCGCAAAACATAGCTGGAAGGCCAGTCCGTCTGCCTCAACCCCTCGATGCGTTCGCTCACCTGCAGCGAAAAACTGGGCAGGCGTCGCTTGCGATTGACCAGCGTCAGCCCCACCAAGACCGGCTGGCCGGCAAAGATGCGGCTGGGCAACTGCCGGCTCACCTCTAGATCTTTGAGGGTGAGGTCGGAGAGGAGGCCGCTGAGGAGAATGAGGCTGAGCAGCATCCCCAGCACCAGGTATAGGGGATTGTTGCCGGTGTTGAAGGCGGCAATACTCACCAAGAGGGTGATCCCAACAAACCGACCCCCGATGCGGGTAAAGCGGAAGCGGCGCAGAAAACGAACGCGCTGTTTCGATGGCAGCTTTGCAGAAACAGCTCCTGGTCGGGGAGACCATTGAAATAACGGAAATAGTTGAGGTAGTCTTCGGCTGAGCTTCAATAACACCTGAGCTCCCTCCTCAGCGTTCGGAGCCGCTAGGGTTCTTCTGACAAGATTTCGGCAATGGCTACAGCCACCCGCTCCTGCTGCCGGAGAGTTAATTCAGGAAAACAGGGCAGGGACAACACTTGAGCGGCACAGAGTTCGGCATTGGGCAAATCCCCAGGTTTGTACCCCAACTTTTTGCGGTACACCGGCTGCAGATGCAGGGGGATGGGGTAGTAAACGCGGCTGGCAATGCCCCGCTCCTGCAACTGCCGTTGCACAGCATCGCGCCGCCGTGAGTCGGTTGGGTGGGAGCCAGGCACCCGCACCGTGTACTGGTGCCACACCGAGTTGCCCCCCACCGCCACCTGGGGCAGGATCAGGCCAGGGATCCCGTGCAACAGGCGGTGATAGGACTCGGCAATCCCCTGCCGCCGCCAGTTCCACTCCCGCAGGTGGGACAACTTAACCGACAGGATCACCGCCTGCAGCGCATCCAGACGGCTGTTGAGGCCAATATACTCGTGCTGGTATTGATGGGTCTGGCCGTGTTCTTTGAGGATGCGCACCTGGCGAGCCAAGTGGGCATCCCGGGTCACCACCGCCCCCCCATCCCCTGCTGCCCCCAAGTTCTTGGTGGGAAAAAAGCTGAAGCAGCCGAGATCGCCCCAGGTGCCCACCGGCCTGCCCCCCCAACAAGCTCCCACCGCCTGGGCGCAATCTTCTATCACCGCCAGCCCATGTCGGCGGGCAATGGCCACAATCTCGGTCAGGTTGGCCGCCTGACCGAACAGATGCACCACCACCACCGCCCTGGTGCAGGGGGAGATGCTCTTTTCCAGAAGCTGCGGATCCAGGTTGAAAGTACAGGGATCCACATCCACAAACACCGGACGCGCCCCCACCAAGTCGATGGCCTCGGCAGAGGCAAAAAAGCTAAAGGCAGTGGTGATGACCTCATCGCCCGCTTGGATGCCCAAAGCCCGCAGAGCCAGCACCAGAGCATCGGTGCCGGAATTGCAGCCGACAGTCTCCAGATCCCCGCCGCCCAAAAACTGGGAGAAGAGCTCCTCAAAGCGCCGCACCGCCCCGCCGCCGATGTACTGCCCCGAGGCCAGCAACGCCTCCACCTGGGGCAGCAGGTCGGCAGCCAGAGCGCGGTATTGCAACGTCAAATCCAGCAGCGGGATCGGCTCATCCATGGTGGGGGGGGGTAGCGGCCACAGCCCATCATCGAGGATAAGAGCCGAGGAAGACAACGCTCTGGTTCAAAATGGGGCTTTTTGTAGCTTCGTTGCTGAGAAAGCTGCTGGGATCCCAGCCCCGCCCCGACTTGATCCCCATCTGAGCTAGAGTAAACGCGGTCCAGGGAACCGGTAGGCTGGATACAGCTATCGACAGGATGCTTTATGGAG
>NZ_JANSJD010000031.1:0-19552 GCF_047462395.1 Synechococcus sp. H55.7 | reverse complement strand
TGAGCGACGTTGGATAACAGTAGTCATGATGGCAAACTTCCCTGAGGAAGCGCGAAGATTGACAACACAACCTTAAAGCATCCGTTAAGTTCTGTCAACTGGCTGTGGGAAATCTGAGAAGGGATCCCCCAGCCTCAGCGGTTGGAGCGGCGACTGCCGGTGGGGGAGAAGAGGGCTTCCAGGGCCTGGCTGAGGGTTGGCTCCATCACCACCCGGTCTTCGTAGGCGGCGATGACCCGGGTGAGCTGGGGCAGGCGGCCCTGTTCTGCCTCCAGGTAGAGGGGCTGGACGTAGAGAAGCGAGGTCTCAATGGGGATGACCAGCAGGTTGCCCAGGTTCACCCGCGACCCGTGTTCGTTCCAGAGGGCGATTTGCTCGGAAATGGCGGGATCCTGGTTGACCCGCGCCTCTACCTGTTCCGGCCCGTAGATGAGGCGCTGCTTGGAAAACTCATACACCAGCAGCTTGCCGTAGTTTTCCCCATCGCAGCGGGCGGCCATCCAAGCCACCATGTTCTGCTTGTTGAGGGGGGTGAAGGGGGAAAGCAAGACAAACTCGGGCCGGTTTGGGGATCTCTTTTGTGGCTCCTCCGGCAAGGTGAGGATGAGGTACTGGGGCTGCATGGGAAGGCGTCGCCGGTTGCGGAATTGGTTGGGGATCTGCCACTGGTCTTCCCGGTTGTAGAAGAGGCGGGGATCCGTCATGTGGTAGGCGGCAAATTGCTGCACCTGCAGGCGGAAGAGATCCTGGGGGTAGCGGATGTGCCGCCGCAGCGGCTCCGGCATGGCCTCTAGGGGCTGGAACAGGCTGGGGTAGATGCGGGCGTAGGCTTGGATAAGGGGATCTCGAGGGTCGGCGATGTACCAGTCGATGCTGCCGTTGTAGGCGTCCAGCACCGCCTTGACCGAGTTGCGGATGTAGTTGAAGGGGAAGCCGGGCAGATGCTCGGAGTAGGGGTAGCGGCTGCTGGTGGTGTAGGCATCGAAAAACCAGTAGAGTTTGCCACCTTGAATCACCAAGTAGGGATCCTGGTCGTAGAGCAAAAAGGGCATCACCTGGCGCACCCGTTCCCGGATCTGGCGGCGATAGAGAAAGCGGCTGCTGGCGGAAAGCTCGCGGCTGAGAAGGATGCGCAGATCCCGGAAGTGCCAGGCGTAGAGAAAGCGCTGCCAGAGGTGGGGGATGGGCACGCCGCCCGTGCCGCGGTAGCTGCTGTAGACATAGCGATCGGCAGCGGGATAGTCCAGCTCGCGGGCCTCGGCACCCACGAACACGTCGGTGGTGGTCAGCTCGCCGTAGTAGAGAGCCGGCTGCTCCACCCGCAGCACCCCCGCCACCTCCGGGTAGCGGGGGGAAACCCGCGGTGGGATATCCGATAGAAAAAAGTCCGGCAGCCCTTCGGGAGTAACCACGTTGACCGGGCTGAGGGTGAGGCCATAGCCGTGGGTGTAGAAAAAGCGGCGGTTAACCCAAGTTTGGGCCGCAGGCGGCACCTGGGCAAAGTCCAATTCCCGCGCAGCGTGCATCACCTGGCGCAGTTCCCCGCCAATGCGGTAGCGATCTACATTCACATAGGGAAACTGGTAGTAGGGACGGATCTCCTGCAGTTGGCGATAGGTGGCCAAGAGGGGCTCCGTATCCCAAAGACGCACGTTGCGCAGGGTGGATTGATTTTGCTGCAGCGTTGCCAGCGTCAGGGATCCCTCTTCTGGAAAGGGCTTTACCTCCACCTCGGCCAGGCCAAAGCCGGCGCGGGTAAAGCGGATGTTGTGCTCAATGTAGGGGCGCTCCAGCTCTAGCTCGTTGGGCGTGACCAAAAGGGTTTGCACCAGTTGCGGGTAAAGCCGGGTGGTCAGCAGCCCAAACCCCAGGTAGGCTCCCCACAGCAGAGCCGGCGCCAGCAGGGAACTGGCCCAGGCAGGGCACCAGGGCTTGAACAAGGGAAGGTTGAGGCGGATCCCCTGGCGGGCCAAAACCCAAAAGCCAACCGCTGTCAGGAAAGCCACCCCGCTGATTAGAGTCGTGGCCGGCAGGGTGGCGTGGACATCGGTAAAACCGGCGCCAAAGACGACGCCGCGGGTGGAGTAGAGCAGCTCGTAGCGCTCCAGCCAATGCCCCCAGGCGCGCAGCAAAAACAGGGCTCCGCCCAAGATTAGCAAGTGCCGCTGGGCAAACAGGGAAAGGGCCAGCGTCAGCCGCTGCTCCGATAGCCCTAGCTCCACCAGGTAGATGAGCGCTGCCGTGATCAAAGTGAGCAGCACCAAGTTGAAGCACCAGTGCTGCAGCGTCTCCCAAAAGGGCAGGCCGAAAAGAAAAAAGCCCAGATCGCGCCTAAAAATCGGATCCGACTCCCCCACAGGCACTTGGTGCAGCCAGAGCAGCAGCGCGAACCAGTGCTGAGAAAGAGACCAGGCCAAGCAGCCGCTCAACCCCAGAGCAATGGCCCAGGCCCAGGCTGTGTTGGCGCCCCGCCAGCAGGCGCGGATGTTGGATCCCACCACCGCCAGGGCAAAGACAAAGGCGCCTAGGCCCAGCCCCCAGCGAGCCATCACCCGCGTCCACAGCACCGGCAGGGCGTTCAGCTCGGCAAACCAGGCCAGATCTACATAAAAGGCCGCCAAGCCGCTGATGGCCAGGATCCCTAGCCCCACCCAAAGTAACAGGAGCAACCCTCGCCGCAACCGCTCCATGGACTCAGGGCATCCCACTCAAACTCGCTCTTGATCCTAGCCCTTGCACCGCCTCCAGCAAGCCCGCCGGCCCGCCGTCCACCCGCACCACCGGGATCCCGACTTGGGCCTGCAACTCTTGCCAGCTCAGATCGTCTAGAAAGCGCTCCCCATCCTTAAGAGCAATCTGGGGCAAAAGTAGCCCATCGTAACTTGCCAAGTTTTCAACGGATTTCAAAGCGCTGAGGATGTCCTGCCCTGTCAGCAGCCCGGTTACCGTCAGGGTCTGTCCCCAGAATTGGCTGGCAATGGGCAACAGATCCAACTGCAGCCCCCGAATGCTGTTCATCCGCTTGACCACGGGCTGGAAGGCCTGTTCCACGGCGTTGCCCACCACCCAGAGAACTTTGAGGGGAGCAGGGATCCCAGCCGGCAGCCGCACCTGCTCGAACTCGCTCAAGAACAAGCGCAGGGATCCCACTCCATTGCCCAGTTGGGGGTAATCTTCGTAGTGCTCTGCCGGCGGCAATTCCCGACCCGCCAGCAGATACCACTCATCAGCCAGCCAGGCAAAGGCGGATCCCAATTCTTGCCGAAACTGCGCCTGCAGCGCTTCCACCTGCGCAATCACCTCCGCCGCTTTGGCAGCATCCACCGGGATTAGCTCATCATTGGGGGGGCGAAAGCGGGTTAGCCCCACCGGCACCACCGCCGCCGAGAGGACGGTCGGGATCCCTTCGACGGGTTGGCCAAAAGCGGCCAAGTCCAGAAGGGTGCGAGTTAGCTGCTCCCCATCGTTCCAGCCTGGGCAGACCACCACCTGGGCATGCAGTTGCAGTCGGTGTTGGCGAAACCAGGCCAACTGCTCCAGGATCAAACCGGCACGCGGGTTTTTGAGCAGGCGGCTGCGCAGCTCCGGCTCCGTGGCATGAACCGAGACATAGAGAGGAGAAAGGCGCAGGCGGGCGATGCGCTCCCACTCGGCAGCGGTCAGGTTGGTAAGGGTGAGGTAGCTGCCGTAGAGAAAGCTGAGGCGGTAGTCGTCGTCTTTGAGGTGCAGCGTTGCCCGCATCTCAGGGGGCTGTTGGTCGATAAAGCAAAAGGGGCAGGCGTTGTTGCATTGGATGAGACCATCGAACAAAGCCGTCTCAAACTCCAGCCCCAGATCCTCGTCTATGTCTTTTTCCAGCTCAACCGTGCGCTGGATCCCTTGGTTGTCCAGGATCTCCAGGCAGAGATATTCATCAGCACACAAGAAGCGATAGTCAATGAGGTCGCGGGGTTTCTCGCCATTGATGCTCACCAGGGCCTCCCCAGGCCGAATGCCCACCTTTGCCGCCAGGGATCCGGCCACCACAGCGCTGATGCGGGCGGGCTTGAGGCTAGCACGAGACATGGCGCGCCCAGAGCCTAAACCTACTCCAAACAGCGGCGAATTGCTGCTTCCAGCTCCGACTGGCTGAGCTCGGTAACCACAAACACCTCTTGCACGCTGCTGCCCTTGCGGGCAACCAACTTGTATCCCCCTCGAATGGGCACCGAAACCCGCAACTGCAACTGCGGGATCCGCCCCCGACTGCAAGATAAGGCACCGGGAGTCACGGTTTTGATGCCCGCTTGCCTGGCCAGGCGCTCCAGGACAGGGATCAGCCCAGAAATGTGAGTGGAGTGGTTCCAAACCAGACGGCCAGAAGGCTCAGACATGGCGGCAACGCAACAGTGAGGGGGGCCAGATCTCTATGCTAGGCTCTTGCCCTTGTAACTGAGAACAAGCAATCCTGTCCCGGCCAGTAATCTAACAAGAACCCTCGTTCTTTAGAGTAGGGAGTATGTCAAAACCCTTCCGCAGGTTGGCTACAACAACACCTGAGTTTTTAACCAACGGGAGCGGAAGAGTTGGGTGACCAAGGAGCCACAACCTCGCCCAAAATGCCTTGGAGCTCCCCTACCTGCAGTTGCTGTCCTGATTTTGGCCGGGGGCAACAGCCGCCGCATGGGATCCGACAAGGCTTTGGGATGGGATCCCCCTCTTACGACGGGTGGCCCAGGTGGCAGCAGTCTATGCCGACGCAGTTTACATTCTCCCCCCCTGGCCGAAGCGCTATGCACCGATGGCGGATCCCGCCTGGCACCTCTGGCGAGAAAATGTTTCCCCGCCTGCTGGGCCAGACTCAAACGATGCTCACCAATTGCAATACCCCCGCCGATTTGCAGCTTGGGCAAAAGCCGGGCAAGGAGTGATCTTTAGGACAAGCCAAGGGGATAGGATCGCCTCGTGTCACAATGGGTGAAGATTTGCTCTGTTTTCTATCTCGGCGCCGTGCTCAAGCCCCTGTACTATCGCGAGATCCCTTGTCCAGACACTGCCCAGGTGCTGCGCTGGCTGCAGGAGTGTATCCCCTTGCCTCAGGGCAGCCAAAAACTGCCGACCGCCACCGGCCTGCTCCTGCAGGGATGTGGGGCCGAGCTGGCCGTTTTCCTCTGGTCGGGGCTGAACACCACCTATCTCAAGGTGTTCCAGTGGTCGGAGCGGCCTTTCCCCCGGCAGGGGCGCTGGCTGAGAGAGCTGGAAAAGGCCATCCAGAGCCGATTTCCCCACCGCTACCCGCAGTTGCCAGCTATCGATCTCAGCCAGGGATCCATCTTTGAGCAACTGGAGCCTTTTTACCCGCAGACGGTGAAGTATTTCCGCCGCATTCCCAACGGCGAGTTTGACCTGCAGCGGGTTTACTGGTGGGAGAAGCGCTGGCGGGAAGAAGTGCAATTCCCCCATCCTCAGCGGCAGCCGGTGCTGTTTCGCCAGCCGGCCCCTGAACCTGCCCCCTTGGAGTGGGACTTGGTGATCGTGGGCGGGGCGCTGGGGGCCATCTACGGTGCGGCCATGGCCCGCTTAGGTTACCGCGTGGCCCTGGTGGAACGGCTGCCCTTTGGCCGCATGAACCGGGAGTGGAACATCTCGCGGCGGGAGCTGCAGACGCTAGCGGAGTTCGGCCTCCTCAGCACCGAGGAGATAGAGAGCCTCATCCTCAGGGAATACACCGATGGGTTCAACAAGTTTTTTGATGGCAACAGCCCCGTACGCGCCCCCGTCCTGCACACGCCGACGGTGTTGAACCTGGCCATCGATGCCGAAAAGCTCCTGCAGCTCTGCGGCCAGATCCTGAGATCCTGCGGCGGCACCATCTACGAGCGCACGGAGTTCCGGCGGGCCTACATCGAAGACCAGGGCGTCACGGTGGTGGTGAAAGATTTAATCGGCCAAGCTGAGTTTCGGCTGGGATCCCGCCTGTTGGTGGATGCCATGGGGACGGCCTCGCCCATTGCCCAGCAGCTCTACCGCCATCATGCTTTTGATAGCGTCTGCCCCACCGTCGGGGCCACCATTGCAGGAGGGTTTGAGCCGGGAGTATGGGATCCCCAATTTGGCGACATCCTGGCCAGCCACGGGGACATCAGCCGCGGTCGGCAGCTCATTTGGGAGCTCTTTCCCGGCCCCGGCGAGGATCTCACCTTCTACTTGTTCCACTACCACCAGGTACATCCGGAAAATCCGGGATCCCTGCTGGAATTGTACGAAGACTTTTTCACCATCCTGCCGGAGTACCGCCGCTGCAACCCAGAGCGCCTGCAGTGGAAAAAGGCCACCTTCGGCTACATTCCCGGACGGTTTAGCCCGCAGCGGACTCCAGAGGAGCCCTTCGACCGCGTCCTCTTGATTGGGGATGCGGCGGCCCTGCAATCCCCCCTGAGTTTTACCGGGTTTGGATCCCTGGTGCGCAACTGCCCCCGCCTCTGTGACCTGCTGAACACAGCCCTGCGCCACAACCTGCTCAAAGCCTCTGACCTGGCCCAGATCCGCGCCTACCAGGGCAACTCCGCCGTCACTTGGCTGTTCTCGCGGGGGATGATGGTGCCCACCGGCAAGGTATTGCCCCCCGAACGCATCAACGCCATCCTCAACAGCTTTTTCGGCATTCTCGCCACCGAGCCGCCAGAGGTGGTGGATGATTTCATCAAAGACCGGGCCGGCTGGCTGGCCTTTAACCGCATGGCCATCAAAGCGGCTTGGCAAAACCCGCGGCTGCTGCTGTGGATCTGGGAGGCCGTAGGGGCCAAGGGCTTTGCCCAGTGGCTACCTACCTACTTCGGCTATAGCGGGCTGGCCTTGACTTCAGCTTTGCTGAGGGGCTGGCTCCCAAGGCTGGTGCGGCGCCTGCAGCCCTGGTTGGAAGTCCATTATCCCCGCCTGTGGCTGCGCTGTCTGCACTGGAGCTACACCCTCACCTATGGAGTGGGGCAGCCGCGCATCGAGTTTCATCTCCCCGCCCCCAGCTCTCCTGTCCCGGAAAATATCCAGAACCCAGTACCCACTTGGATAGAAGAAAGGGCCTAGGCTGGAGACTTTCGCCACGCCAGTTGTTTCTGGGCTTTCGCTCTTTTGGAAGCACCATCTCTCTGACGCCCCCAGGAAAGGTGGGCGTCAACTGCTTTGTCAGCAGAGTCAACCAGCAAAAAATCTCGATGAGTGCTGGCAGTCCTTACTTGGGTTTGCTAGCAGTTATCTGCGCAGGATTGTTCGCTGGAGCGCTCATCAGGCAAAGCTCACCTCTTTGGTGTTGAAGCATCCTATCTCCAGGTAGTGACCAGTGGCAAAAGAGTCGTGTCCGCCTGTTCTTTAGTCTTGGCAATTGGCCTAAGTTGAGTATATAGTCAGTGCCTAACATCCAGGTTCAGATCGACGACGGATGGGAAAAGATCCCAGTTTCAATTCTGTCGAGAGATTGCTGAACTCCTCTTTTGCAAAACCTCTGTTTTCGCAAGGAAACCCTCTAGGACTGAGCCCAATGGTTTACACTTTTGAGATCATCGGCATTGCCCCTGCCCTCGAGTTCTTCTGTCAGCAGCAGGAGCTGGCAAAGCGGCCCTGTGGGGTGGAATACTTAGGCACCAGCCCTTGCACCTTGGATGCGCTGCTGGGATCCCTGGAGGAGGTGCCGGCCCGGCGGGGTTGGGATTGGGATCAGTTGGTGGAAACCGTCATCTGCTTTTGGTGTAGCAACCCCGATTTGGTGAGTTTGTGGCAGTCTCGCTTTCGGGATGCTGGGCAAGATGCCCTGTTGGTCTCGCGGGTGGGGCACATTCGCTCGCTGCAACAGGAGTTTGAGTGGCTGCTCAACCAATGAGGGCCATCAGCGGCTAGGCTAAGGTCAGAACTGGCTTGTAACCACCCATGAGCGACACGGTTTTCGGCAAGATCATCCGCAGGGAGATCCCGGCCCAGATTGTCTACGAAGATGAGCGGGCCATCGCCTTCAAAGATATCGCCCCTCAAGCCCCTGTCCACATCTTGGTGGTGCCCAAGGAGCCTATCCCCGGCATTGCCCAGGCCAAGCCCGACCAGGAAGCGTTGCTGGGGCATCTGCTATTGACGGCTCAGCGGGTGGCTGCCGAGGCAGGTTTAAACAAAGGTTATCGACTGGTGATCAACGAAGGGGAGGACGGCGGGCAGACCGTCTTTCACCTACACATCCACATTCTCGGCGGTCGAGCGATGGGTTGGCCGCCGGGTTAGGCGATGGCTTTTCCCACCAATCGGAGCCTCTGCAGGTACAATCCTGTCATTACCGAGAACAAACGGCGGGCGGGGTCTGGAACCGATGGAGTGGCATGTCACCGATGCAGAGAGCCTGATGATCATCGACCAGGAGGTAGGCAAGCACGAGCTTTCTCCTGCCGAGTATGAAGTGGTTCGCCGTGTTATTTATGCTACTGCTGACTTTGAGTACTTGAAACTCATCCGTTTTGGCAACGAAGCCTTGCAGGCTGGAGCGGCGGCTCTGGCGGCGCGCACCACCATTGTGGTAGATGAGCCGATGGTGCAGGTGGGCATTGCCTGGGCCGTCCAGAACACCTTTTCCAACCCCATCTACTGCGGCAGCGAAGCGATTACTCGCCCCCAAAAAGATAAGACCCGCTCTGCTTGGGGATTGGAAACCCTGGCCCAACGCTATCCTGAAGCAATCTTTATCATTGGCCAATCCCAGACGGCTCTTTCCACGTTGGTTCGGTTGATTACAGAAAAGGAGGTGGCCCCTGCTCTGGTCATCGCCACGCCGGCTGGGTTTGTGAACGTGGTGAAAGCCAAGCAGGAGCTGGCCGATTCCATGGTGCCTCATATCCGCACCGAGGGACGCAAGGGGGGCCCTGCAGTGGCTGCGGCGGTGTTGGATGGCCTGCTGGACTTGGCTTGGCACGCCTATGTACGGGCCAGCAGTGCAGACCATTCCGGCAAATCTGCTAGCGGGTAGATGGGCATTGACAAGGGATCCCTATTGATTTGATGGAGTGGGTCTGGATTGAGCTGATCCAGATCACAGGCTTGGCGGGATCTCCGTCATGCCCCCCTCAGTCCGACCTTGAGAAGATGGGAGCCATCTTCTCAGTGCTGGACAGTAGAGAGCCTAAAGCGAAGGATCCGGTCATGCGGCAGTTCATCTGGGTTTGGGGAAGCGGCTGGCTTTTGGCTTTCGCCTTGGCCCCGGCAGGGTGGGCCCAAGCGGAGGTGGCGGCTCTTTTGCCCGCTGGACAGCCGGCTATAGCGCCCTCTCTCCCTGCGCCGCCGGACATCGACCGGAGGGAAGCTCGGCTCAGCCCCTACCAGCGCTGGCAACAGCAGCATGCTGCTGCGCAGATTCCCTCTTCTGGATGCGGGGAGGTTTTCTACCGCCTCTCTCAGGAAGCGGAACAGAGCCCAGAAGGGCTGCCTTTTCCACTGCAGCCAGACGGGATCCCTTTGGGAGAAGACAGCCCTTTTTTCCTGCATCCCAACGGGCTGCGCTACCGACAGTCTTATTGAAGTTTGGAGGGAAGTTTTTGCATCGGCAGAGCGGCTGTTTCCGAACCTGGCGAATCTCCCCTCTCCCCTAGGGAGAGGGGCTGGGGGTGAGGGATCAGTAATGATTCCCCACTTTGCGGTGGTGGATGGCAGTGAGGCCCTCCAGGTTGGAGACCCGCCCGGCTTCCACCGTGCTGTACACCACCCAGTGGTCGCTGGTTTCCAGACGGCTGACCACACGGCATTCCAGGTAGGCCAGGGCATCGGCCAGGATGGGGGATCCGTTGGCGGCGGGGTAAGTTTTGATGCCGGCAAAGCGGTCGGCCCCTGGTGGGAAGCGCTTCAGGAAGTGGCGCATCAAGGGCTGGTAGTGGCCCTCCGGTAAGGCGTTGAGGACGAAGGTATCCCCCACCTGCAGGAAGGACTCGATGGCCCGGTCTTTGGCCACGGCAACGCTGATCCCCGGCGGATCGCTGCTGGCCTGGGCCACCCAGGAGGCGAGCATGGCGCTGGTGGCCTGCCCTTTGCGAGCGGTGAGGATGTAGAGGCCGTTGCTGATGCGGCCCAGGGCGCGATCCAGGTCGGCATCGAGGGCTTTCATCTGCTGAATGCTGCGATCCCGGGTCAGCCATTGCCCCAGGTCGGTACCCGCTTCTTCAGCCACTTGCAGCAGAGCTTCGCTGGCAGGCTGCTTGAGCAAAATCGGGGCAAACACCTCTTTGGCACCGATCTCCTGCAGCGTGTTGCGGCAGAGGTAGACCGACTCATCATCTTCGCCGCCCGACTCGAAGAGGCCAAAGCCCTGCTTGCTGTGGGCAGAGGCCAAGAGGGTTTTCAGCAGCACCTGGGTGGTGGCCGCATCTGGCCCCGATTGGGGCGGCATGCCTATCACCACACCGGCGGCCAAGCTCATCAGCTCGCGCACCTCGTGGGCATCCACCAGCCGCAGATCCACCAGCTCCACCTGGGTGCCGGTTTTTTGGATCCCGTGGGCGATGGCTTGAGCCAGCACTTCCGCCTGGCCATATCCCGACAGGTAGAACACCGCCACCATCCGTTCGGCTTTGGCCTGCTCCAGGCTCCAGGTGCGGTATTGCTCTACCCAGTCGGACAGGTGATGGCGCAGCAGGGGGCCGTGGCCGGTGGCAATGGCGGCGATAGGGGGCAAGGCTTCCATGCGCTTCAGAGCCGAGAGCACCGAGCGGGCGTTGGGCCCCATAAGGCAGTCGTAGTAGAGCTTAAAGTCCGCCTGCAGCAGGTGGGGATGCTCATCCCAGGCGAAGTCGTCGCAGTAGTGCATCCCAAACACATCGCAGGTGTAGAGGATCTGGGTGCCGTGGTCGTAGGTAAGGATGGTGTCGGGCCAGTGCAAGTTGGGGGCGGAGATAAACTCTAGGACATGGCCCTTGCCCAGATCCAGGCGATCCCCCTGCTTCACCACCAGCCGCCGGAAGGGCCGATGCACCAGGTCTTCCAGAAATTGCATGGCCACTTTGGAGGCCACCACCGTCGCCTGGGGCGCCAGCTCCAGCAGATCCCCCACCAAGCCGCTGTGATCCGGCTCGGTGTGGCTGACCACCAGGTAGTCGATCTGGGCAGGATTAAGGAGCCCCTGCAGGAGATCCAGGTACAACTGGCGAAATTTCTCGTGGGAGGTGTCGATGAGGGCCACCTTCTCGCCGCGAATCAAAAAGGAGTTGTAGGTGGTGCCGTTTTCCAGGGCGAATTCAATGTCAAACCGATCTCGATCCCAATCTTGAGAGCGAATGGCGAGGGTATCGGCGCCAATGGGCAAAGTTTGCAGCGTCAGATGCGACTGGGCCAGGTGAGGTGCGACTTGAGGTGCAACCGCAGTAGTGACCATGTTCTCTCCCTAACCTGAAGTCGGTTAACAATTCTGATCTCAATGTAACTGAATGTTTATGCCGAGGCAGGATAAATAATGAAAGGCCCAGGTTTCGAAATCCTTATGGAATGCTTCTAGGGATCCCTGGGTTCCTGCCAATCGAGGGAGTTGAGATTCAAGGCTGCCGCAAACTGGGCCAAGGTGCGGCGCAACTGGTTCAGATTTTGGCCGGTAGCAGCAGAGACAAAGAGAGCTTTGGGGTAGAGCAGGCGCACATCTTCTACCCATTCGGGATCGAGGCGGTCAATTTTGTTAAACACCAATTGTCGCGGCCCGGTGGCCAAGGGCATGCCATCCAGCAATTTTTCCACCGCCTCGATCTGCCCTTCCCAGTTGGGGTGAGAGAGATCCACCACGTGCAGCAGGGCGTCAGCCTCTGTCACTTCCTCCAAAGTGGCCTGGAAGGCGTCCACCAGTTGCTCCGGCAGTTCCGTTAGAAATCCTACCGTGTCGGTGAGCAGCACCGCCTGGTGGTCGGGCAGCTCCAGCCGCCGGGTAGTGGGATCCAAGGTGGCAAAGAGCTGATCGGCAACATAGACCTGGGCGTGGGTGAGGGCATTCAGGAGGGTGGATTTGCCGGCATTGGTGTAGCCCACCAGCGCCACCACGGGAATCTGGGATCCCTCGCGGCGTTGGCGCAGCCGTTGCCGGTGGCGGCGCAGCTCTTCTACTTCTTGCCGCAGCTTGCCGATGCGCCGCTGAATGGCCCGTCGCTCCATTTCCAGTTGGGTTTCCCCAGGGCCGCGGGTGCCGATCCCACCCCCCAGTCGCGACATGGTGCGCCCTCGACCGGCCAGGCGCGGCAGCAGATATTGCAGTTGCGCCAGCTCCACCTGTAACTTCCCGGCCCGTGTTCTGGCCCGCTGGGCAAAGATATCCAGGATCACCTCGCTGCGATCCACCACCCGCACCCCCACCGCCTCTTCCAGGGTGCGCACCTGGCTGGGGGTGAGCTCGCGGTCGAACACCACCAGGTTAGCCCCCAGATCCTGTACCAGCAGCGCCAACTCCTGCACCTTACCAGAGCCAATGACTGTGGCGGAATTGGGGCCTTCCCGCCGTTGCCAGAGGGTTTGCAGCACCTGTCCGCCGGCACTTTCCACCAGGCGGCCCAGCTCTGTCAGCCTGTCCATCAGGTCTTCGCGGCTCTGCCCCAGCTCCTGCAGCCCCACCAGGATCGCTCGCTCCTGCTTGGGATCCACCTGGCGGGCGGTCAATTGGCGCCGAAAGCCATCCTCCAGCTCCGTCACCAGCTCCTGCAGATCCTGTTCTGCCAGGATCCCCAGGGGCAAAGGCTCCGAGACCTGCCAGCGGTGCCCCTCCTGCGGCACCAGGTGGGCCAGATAGGCGCAGTTGACAAAGCCCGTGGCCGCTCCACCTCGCCGCCGCTGCCCTCCTGCCTTGGCCACGGAAAGGGTGATAAGGGCATCCAAACGCTGCAAAGCCATGGCCGTCAGCGCTTTCTGGCCGGGGCCTCCTGCCCCAGTTTGGGTGGTGATGCAGCGGATCCCGGAGAGGCGCTCGGCTCCCTGGCGAGGCAATTCCCAGGCCGGGATCTGGGTCTCAAAAGGGGATCCCAGCCCCACGCGGATCACTTGGCCGCGCCGGTTCAGGTAAACACTGATGGGCTGGCCTTCTAGATCTTGAGTCAGGGATCCCAGCCGTTGGGCAAACTCCACCGTCACCAAGCGGTTGGGGGGTAGGCGCAGTTGGTAAAGCCGTTGCAGTTGTTTTTGCTGGTAGGGCTTTAACCCTTTGACCTGTTCGCGAAAAGGGCGCGCGGCAATGGCAGAACTAAAGCGTGAGTCGGCTGGATGGCGAGAGGTGCTAACCTTGGGCATAGGAATGGGCAGAAACCCAAGAACGAGCTTTTATCTACCATACACGCCGGCTGCCAAGCCCGTGAGTGGCTCAGATCCTTGCCCCATAGATAGAACCCACCTCAGGGACGCGGCCCAACAAATGAGAAAAAGGTGCTGTCTTGAGCAAATCGCGCCGGCGGGACGGAGTCCTCTGCCGGTTCTTGCTTGGCTAACCGTTGGGCTGCTGGCGGGATCCCTCATGGCCTGCCGCCAGAGGGCTGCTCCGGTTTCCCCAGAGCTGGATCCTGTGCGGCGTCACATCAGCAAAGATGGCACGCACTTTGAGGCTTCTTTGGGGGATACCCGCGCCCTTCCCCCTCACTTTCCCCCTCATTTGCAGTTGCCCAACGCTGCCGTTGTCTCTTCCGGGCAGATTTGGGATCGAGGGGGGGGCCTTGCTTCCTTGATTTTGCAGACCTCTCAGCCTCTGGAGGAGATTGCCGCCTACTACCGCCGTACCCTCTGGGGCCGGGGCTGGGATCTCCTCTCGGATCTGGAACAGGCCAACGGCATCCGCACCTTGGTGTTCGAGTCTCCCCCCCACCCTGAACAGTCCCTGTACCAGGCAGTCATTCAGGTGGGATCCCCCCGCCGCGGGCCGGATCAGGTGGAGTACCGGGATATCTTGATTTTGCTGAGTACCGTTGCCCCTGTCGGCAAAGCGCAGCCTGCTGCTACAGCCTCTCCTTAAAGCATGCCTGTCTATACCCAAGCGATGGAGATTGCCGCTGACGTGGCGCGGGTGGAGCGCTGTCTCATTGACCCGGAGCTGATGCGGCGCTGGCTTAACCCGCTTTTGGGCTGCGAAGCGCTGGGATCCCCTACGGGGCAACTGGGCAGCCGCTACCGCTTTTTCCTGCGCCTGCCTCTCATTTCCCCCAGCCTGGACTGCGTGATCGCCGAGCGGGCCGAGGGCCTGGTGCAGTGGCAGTTTGAGGGGTTTTTTCAGGGCACTGACCGCTGGGAGTGCCGCCCCCAAGCGTCGGGAACGCTGTTGGTGAACCGCTTTGAGTTTTCCATCCCCAACCCCTGGGTGGCGGCAGGGTTTTACCTAGTGGCGGCAGAGCTAACCCGGCACGACATGCGGGCGCAACTGCGACGGCTAAAGGCAGTGGCCGAGGCTTTGGGTTAGGCTGGTGGCAGCAGTAAAGAAACGTAAAAAATGGCAATGACCAGCAACAGCGGCCTGTTCAACCGTCGCTTTTTCGACAACTTCATCCCCCAGCCGGCCAACAGCCCTCTGCAGATTGGCGAGCTGGCCCCCGACTTTGAGCTGCCCAATGTACACGGGGATCCCGTGCGCCTGTCGGACTACCGCGGCCACCAGCCGGTGGTTCTGGCTTTTACCCGTATTTTCACGGAAAAGCTCTTCTGCCCCTTCTGCTACCCCCACATCCAGGATCTGAAGGCCCGCTACGAGGAGATCCGGTCTTTGGGAGCAGAGCTGCTGATGATTACCAGCACCGACCCGGTGCAAAGCCAACAGATCCAAGCCGACCTGCAACTGCCCTATCCGCTGTTGGTGGATCCGGAGTGCAAGACCTTTCGGCTCTACGGTGTCGGCCAAGCGCTGGGGGCACCCCTGCCGGGCCAGTTCATCGTCGATCGCGAGGGGAGGCTGCGCTATAAGCACCTCTTCTCCTTTGTCGAGCCCAACGCCGAGACCGACGAGGTGCTGCGGGCCTTGCGAGAAGGGCTAGCCGGCGGCTGGGACGGGACCCGCCGGGTGGCTCCCGTGCCTTTCCTTTGATATCTGCTGTGCGGGAGGGAAAAGGAGTGGTCTTTGCGCGGCTGGCCCAGAGCGGCGCCCGTCAGGCGGAGATCCTGGAAGTAGTCCTGCGCCACGGCTGGGACTACATGCGGCGCTTGCTCTCCTTGGGCAAGGCGGAAGAGCCGCAACTGCCGCCGCCGATGGTGCTGCGCAACATCCTGGTGGATCTGGGGCCGGTTTATGTGAAGCTGGGCCAGTTGCTGAGCACCCGCCCCGATCTGTTGCCGCGGGAGTACATCGAGGCCCTCAGCACCCTGCAGAGCAATGTGCCCCCCGTGCCCTGGAAGGCGGTGGAGATCCTGCTGCGCCAGCAGTTGCAAAAGCCCCTGGAGCAGATATTCAGCAGCCTGGACACGGAAGCAGTGGCAGCGGGATCCATTGCCCAAGTCCATCGCGCCCGCCTGCTCAGCGGCGAACTGGTGGCCCTCAAGATCCAACGGCCGGGGCTGGAAGCAGTGGTGGAACAGGATACGCGGCTTATCCGTGGCATTGCTGAGCTGGTGGCGCAAACGGAGTTCGGTAGGCTAACAGACGTGGTGGCCTTGGCCAATGAGTTTTGCCGGGCGCTGCAGGCGGAGCTGGACTTTACCCAGGAAGCCCGCCACACCGAGCAGCTCCGCCAACAGTTGCAAAAGGGACGTTGGTTTGACCCCAATCAACTGGTGGTGCCGCGCGTCTACTGGTCGCTCACCACGCCCAAGGTGCTGACGCTGGAGTGGATCGAGGGAAAGCCCCTGCTAGAGGCGGATCGCAGCGATGTCGATCCCAAACAGATCGCCCGCCTGCTCACCCGCGCCTTTTTCCAGCAGATCTGCCTTGACGGCTATTTCCACGCCGATCCTCACCCCGGCAACCTCTTCTACCTGGGATCCGGTCGCGTGGCCCTCTTGGACTGCGGCATGATTGGGCGGCTGGATCCCCGCACGCAGCAGATTGTGCTGGAGCTGATTTTGGCCATCGTCAGCCTGGATGCCCAGCGCTGTGCCGAGCTCACGCTGGAACTGGCCCTGCCGGAAAGTCCTAGGGGCAGCCCGCGGGATCCCGCCGTCAGCCTGGCCCAACTGCAGAGGGAATACGAGCGCCTCTTGCGCCAGTACTACACCCTGAGCGTTGCCGAGCTGGATTTTAGCGAGCTCTTTTCCGAGATCCTACAGGCGGCACGGCGCAACCAGATCCGCATCCCCGGCAACCTGGGGCTGTGCGCCAAGGCCCTGGCCAACCTGGAAGGGATCGCCCGCCAGCTCACCCCAGACTACAATCTGCCGGAGCAAATTCGCCCCCTGATGGCCGATGTGTTTCGGCAGCAGTTGCTGGGGGATGCCCCCCTGCCCTCGCTGCTGCGCACAGCCCTGGATCTCAAAAACCTCTCGCTGCAGTCGCCGCGGCAACTGGAAGTGCTGCTTAGCCGCATCACCTCCGAGACCCAGCGCTGGAACCTGACGGTGCAGGAGCTGGAAGGCCTCCGCACCAGCCTGGACCAGTCGGCCAACCGCCTCTCCTACAGCATCCTGGTTGGATCCCTGATTATTGGCGCTGCCATCATCTCGGCGCAAACCCAGCGCTTCCAGGTCTTTTGGCTAAGCGAGCTGCTCTTTGGCGCCGCCAGCCTGCTGGGGCTGTGGCTCATCCTCAGCATCCTGCGCTCCGGTCGCCTGCGGGGCTAATCCCCTACGCATCTCGTGTTGGCAAAGCAACACAAAAACGGTAGCAGCGGCTTTGCGAGCGCCTCGCCAAATCCCGCAAAGGTCGATTCTTTCGTTGACCCGCTCGATGCCTTGCCCCACAAGGCTTTCAGGCCTCTCACCCCCCTTCTTCCAGGCTCTTTTTTGCCGTCTTCGACCGACCCCCTCGCAAATGGGTCTTGCATTCCTTGCCCCACTTGGGTTTAATAGGGGTAGAGGTTCCCCTTCGGGGGGATCCCTAGAAATTGGAAACGATTCAGGGCAGGGAACGACAGACCTGCCCTTGTCTAGGTTCCCCTTCGGGGGGATCCCTAGAAATTGGAAACTCCCCGAGAGTCGACCAAATAAGCGTGGATCATGGCTGGGTTCCCCTTCGGGGGGATCCCTAGAAATTGGAAACCAGCGGATCGAGGCCTCTAGGTCGGGAGCGTCCCCGTAGGTTCCCCTTCGGGGGGATCCCTAGAAATTGGAAACACGCCCCCAACCAACGGACGGCCTTGACTCCGTGCATCCCTGGTTCCCCTTCGGGGGGATCCCTAGAAATTGGAAACACTAATTGCTACCCGGTCCTTCCCCGTGAGGATCCGGGGGTTCCCCTTCGGGGGGATCCCTAGAAATTGGAAACACCACCTTATGGCCTTGATACCGTGCATCCCTTATCGTGGTTCCCCTTCGGGGGGATCCCTAGAAATTGGAAACGTCGTTCTTCTCTGTCGAAGGGAGCGACAGAAAAAAACAGTGGTTCCCCTTCGGGGGGATCCCTAGAAATTGGAAACGCTCTCTCCCCGATAGGTCACCACCACCTGGTATGAGGTGGTTCCCCTTCGGGGGGATCCCTAGAAATTGGAAACCCGTCCCGGTAGGTGACCTTGCCCGCTTCGCACAGCGGGGTTCCCCTTCGGGGGGATCCCTAGAAATTGGAAACGTTCTCGAGCCTCTTATCTTGGCTGGTACTGTTGTCAGCATGGTTCCCCTTCGGGGGGATCCCTAGAAATTGGAAACTGGATCTGCAGAACTCGTATGTCCGGGCTCGCTATTGGTTCCCCTTCGGGGGGATCCCTAGAAATTGGAAACAGAGGAAGAACTCCACTTCCGAGGTGAACTGGGCGTAGGGGTTCCCCTTCGGGGGGATCCCTAGAAATTGGAAACACGGCCTTGATTCCGTGCATTCCCTTGTCCTTTTTAAGGTTCCCCTTCGGGGGGATCCCTAGAAATTGGAAACACCAACCACTCGCCGATCAGTTGTTTCATCACCCGGTCGTAGCGGTTCCCCTTCGGGGGGATCCCTAGAAATTGGAAACCTCTCTAAATGGTGGGGCGTGCGTTCCGCCGCACTCCTTGGTTCCCCTTCGGGGGGATCCCTAGAAATTGGAAACCACCAGTAGCGGTAATTTGTTGGAGTAGGTCCTTAATGGTTCCCCTTCGGGGGGATCCCTAGAAATTGGAAACATCGGCGTATGTCCAGGCATCCCCGCAATAACGAGCCCGGAGGTTCCCCTTCGGGGGGATCCCTAGAAATTGGAAACCACCGGCGGAGGAGACGCCCCCACCGTCCGCCACTGCCGGTTCCCCTTCGGGGGGATCCCTAGAAATTGGAAACACGACTACCCCCTTGAATCGGGGCCGGCCTACTACTTCATCGTGGTTCCCCTTCGGGGGGATCCCTAGAAATTGGAAACGCGCGCTCGCCCGCGCGCTCGCCGTCTCCAACTCTAGGTTCCCCTTCGGGGGGATCCCTAGAAATTGGAAACGCAGGGGCTGCTGGGGGTGGTGGCCGGCGGGGCGGGGCGGCGGTTCCCCTTCGGGGGGATCCCTAGAAATTGGAAACAGTATAGGCTTGCTGATGCTTGGCAGTAAACCGTAACTGGTTCCCCTTCGGGGGGATCCCTAGAAATTGGAAACTTCCGGGATGTTGCTCCCAGTGACCCGTATTTCGGCGAGGTTCCCCTTCGGGGGGATCCCTAGAAATTGGAAACAGTTGTTCACCACCCTTCCATAAGGTATGTCTATTACGGTTCCCCTTCGGGGGGATCCCTAGAAATTGGAAACAATACCTCGGCTCGGAAATCGAGATTCTCCCAGCAGGGTTCCCCTTCGGGGGGATCCCTAGAAATTGGAAACGGTTTCTTCCAGTCGTAGGTACATCTGGGTTTCCCAGGTTCCCCTTCGGGGGGATCCCTAGAAATTGGAAACGCCCAGACTCTGGCCGCAGCCTTTGCAAAAGGATTTAGTGGTTCCCCTTCGGGGGGATCCCTAGAAATTGGAAACGATGAAAGGCTTGCCCTCAAGGCAGAGCAGGGCTTGAGCCGGTTCCCCTTCGGGGGGATCCCTAGAAATTGGAAACAATCGGGGGCAACCTATGACCTCGTCATAGGTGCTCTGGTTCCCCTTCGGGGGGATCCCTAGAAATTGGAAACCGCCGGGCCGATGGCGATAACCTCGTTATTGTTGAGGATGTTCCCCCTTCGGGGGGATCCCTAGAAATTGGAAACCTACTGGTTGTGGAGTGCGGCTTCGACTAATTCGAGCTGTTCCCCCTTCGGGGGGATCCCTAGAAATTGGAAACGGTGCCACTCCCAGCGCCAGTTCTGGGGCCGCAGCCCTGTTCCCCCTTCGGGGGGATCCCTAGAAATTGGAAACACCCAGATGTAGCTGGGCTATTACTGACCTCTACCGTTCCCCCTTCGGGGGGATCCCTAGAAATTGGAAACTCTTGGGCGATTCCAGATTCGACCAGTTGGTTGACGTAAGTTCCCCCTTCGGGGGGATCCCTAGAAATTGGAAACGGAACGATTTGGGACGCGGATTTGATTCCACGCCCCAGGAT
>NZ_JANSJD010000030.1:0-23571 GCF_047462395.1 Synechococcus sp. H55.7 | reverse complement strand
CCTCATCAGCGCTTTACTACCCTAACCCCCATAAACTCATCCCGTCAAGAGATAACTCAAAGTTTTTTCGGCGGAGATAGGGAAAAAGGAAAGAATAGAAACTGTTTGTATATTGACAGTTGGCCGAGTTCTGGCTGCTTGGGTTGAGGGTAAGTCCATGTGGGTTCGGGATCCCTTTTCAGGAGGAGAAGAGAATCCCGTTCTCTTCAGGGTCTTGCTGGGTGAATCGAGAGAGAACTTGCTGCCAAAGGTGGGCGAGCTGGGATCCCCTGCCCTTGGCGTACAGCAGGCGGGATCCCTCTGCCTGAGGATCGGGTTCTAGGTGCAGCCAGAGGTAGGTTGCTGGCAAGTAGGGCAGGTACTGAGGCCATTCGATGGCGGTGATCCCAGCTTGGCTCCAAAGTTCTTCCAGCCCCAGATCGTCGAGAGCTGAGGACTCGGCTCCGCCAGAGGGAGATCCCAGACGGTAGAGATCGCAATGAAAAAGAGGGATCTGTCCGGTGTGGTATTCCTGGAGCAGCACGAAGGTGGGGCTGTCGATGGGTTCAGGGATCCCCAAGCCCTGGCCTAGGCCCTGTACAAAGGTGGTTTTGCCGCTGCCCAGGTTCCCTTCTAGAAGGATCACTAGGCTGGGAGGGGGGTTTATCCTGCTCCTGCCCTGGGGGTTGTGTTGCTGGCCTGAAGAGTCAAGGAGGCGAACGGCAGCCTGGGCTACCAGGGCCGCCAGCGATTGGGTGGCAGCGGCAGAGGGCAACACCAGAGGAGAAGCTTGTTGCCAAAGCTCTTCATCTCGTGCGCTCGCCATGGCTTACGGCTCCTTCGAGGGGTGCTCAGGGGTGGGGATCCCTGTCGAGAGATCAGGTGAGGGCCTCACTGGGCTTAGGTGAGCAGAAGCACGTCTTTGGGCGGTCAGCATCACGGCCAAGCCAGCTCCGATGAGCAACAGGCTCACTCCCTGGGCCACTCGCAAGGATCCCAGCATGAGGCTGTCGGTGCGCAGCCCCTCGATCCAGAAGCGTCCAAGGCTATACCCCAGCAGGTAGAGACCCAGGAGGCTACCAGGCGGAGGCTGACGCCGATAGCTCAAAAAGAGCAGGATCCCGAAGAGGCCCAAGTTCCAGAGGGACTCGTACAGAAAAGTGGGATGCACACGGGATCCGTCGGGGAGCTGTAGCTGGATCCACAGAGAACTATCCGGAGGCAAAACCTCTCCATAGGCCTCGTTGTTGAAGAAGTTGCCCCAGCGACCGATGCTCTGGCCAAGGCTGAGGGAAGGAACGATGCAATCGGCCAGCAGCCAGAAGTTCAGCCGCTGCCAGCGGGCAAATAGGTAAAGTGCCGCACTGCCCCCCAGCAAAGCGCCATGGATGGCTATCCCCCCCTGCCAGAGGGCCAGGACTTTCCACCAAGGGCCATCTCGATATCGCTCCCACTCAAAAGCCACGTAGTAAAAACGGGCAAGGGGCAGGGATCCCACTACCAGCCACAGCAGCAGATCAGACATGGAATTGGGGGGAAGACCGCGCCGTGCCGCCAGGTGGCGGGCCAGGAGCAAGCCCAGCACCATGGCTAAGCCGATCAGCAGGCCATACCAACGCAGGCTGAAGGGGCCCCAGGTGAACACAATTGGACCGGGGGATTGCAACACCAGGGTCATGAGCACGGCGGTATTCCTGAACTGGTCTTTCTAGCTCACTCTACCTATTCTGCGACCCTCACCCCCAGCCCCTCTCCCTAAGGGAGCTACCCTCACCCCCAGCCCCTCTCCCTAAGGGAGAGGGGAGCTGGGAACTGAGGCAAGGTGCGAGCTGACTGCAATTGGAGGGAGATACAGAGGAGAGGGATCCGCTGAGGGCAACAAGGCGACAATGTTAGAATGCAGGCTCGATTTTCCACCGCAACTCCTGGGGGAGGGTGCTGGCCATGACCCGAAGCAAAGCTTCTGCCGTGAACAATGGAGACGACTTGGACAAGTTGAAGTCGGAGAAACGCAAAGCTCTGGATCAAGTGTTGGGCCAGATCGAGCGCAATTTCGGCAAAGGGGCGATCATGCGCTTGGGAGATGCGGCCCAGATGCGGGTGGAGACCATACCCAGCGGCGCTATCACCCTCGACTTGGCCATGGGCGGTGGCTACCCCAAGGGGCGAATCATCGAAGTCTTCGGGCCGGAATCTTCTGGGAAAACCTCGGTTGCTCTGCACGCCATTGCCGAGGTGCAAAAACGAGGGGGAACAGCCGCCTTTGTGGATGCCGAGCACGCGCTGGATCCCACTTATGCAGCAGCTTTGGGGGTGGATATCCAGAATCTGCTCATCTCCCAGCCAGACACGGGGGAGGCAGCTTTGGAGATCGTCGATCAACTGGTGCGATCTGCTGCTGTGGACATTGTGGTGGTGGACTCGGTGGCAGCGCTGGTTCCCCGCGCCGAGATCGAGGGGGATATGGGAGATGCCCACATGGGACTACAGGCCCGCCTGATGAGCCAAGCACTGCGCAAGATTGCCGGCAACGTCAGCAAAACCGGATCAATTGTTCTGTTCCTTAACCAGTTGCGCTCCAAAATCGGCGGCATGGGCTACGGCCCCCAGGAAACCACCACCGGCGGCAATGCCCTCAAGTTCTATGCGTCGGTGCGGCTGGATATTCGCCGCGTGCAAACTCTAAAAAAAGGTGCTGAAGAATACGGGATCCGAGCGCGGGTCAAGGTGGTGAAAAACAAAGTTGCTCCCCCCTTCCGGCGGGCAGAATTTGACATCATCTTCGGCCAGGGCATCTCCAACATCGGCTGCATTGTCGATTTGGCTGAGGAGATGGGCATTCTCAAACGACGCGGTTCCTGGTACAGCTACAAAGAGGAGAATGTGGCCCAAGGGAGAGACAATCTGGTCGTTTACCTGAAAGAAAAGCCGGAGATCCTGGCGGAGGTGGAAGCGGCTGTGCGGGAAAAACTTTCTGCAGGGGTAACGGTTTCTGCCAGCCGACTGGGGGGGATGGAGGAGGGAGAGCAGGAAGAGATTGAGGCCCCCATCTTTGCAGATGAGGAGTTGTGAAACGAGGGCGGCTCTTTAAGCTGTGTCTCTCAACTGGGCTCGCCGCTGGCGCAAAGCTTCGTAGAGCAGCAATCCCCCTGTCATGGCCACGTTGAGGGATTCGACGCCCTCGGCCATCGGGATCCGCACCTGGGCATCGGCCTGCTGGATGGTGGATGCCTTTAGGCCAGCCCCTTCGTTGCCCAAGAGAAAAAGGGTTGGCCGGGTGAGGTCGTGATCCCAATGGCAGGTGGCCAGAGGGGAGAGGGTGGCGGCCAAAACTTGGATCCCTTGGCGACGACAGGCCTGGATCCAGGTGGGCAGGTCGGGCAAGACTTGCGGCGGGCGGCGAAACCACTGGCCGGCGGAGGCCCGCAGGACTTTGGGGTTTTCCGGATCGACGCTGTCTGCGCTTAGCCAGAGGCCATCAGCTCCGGTGGCCGCCACGACGCGGATCAGGGATCCCAAATTACCTGGATCTTGCAGGGCTTCGACCACCAAGCCCAGGCGCAACGCCTCTGGGGGAGGGGAGGCGATTTGCCGGCTAACGGCCACAGCTACAACCCCTTCCGGAGACTCGGTGGTAGAGAGGGCCGCCATCACTTCTAGGCTGACGGCCTGCCGCCGCAGATGCTGGGGCAGGCTGGCCAACAACTGGGGATGACGCTCGGCCCAATCGAAGGTGTAGCAGACAGCTCGCAGAGGCCAGCCGACCCCCAGCGCCTCTTCGAGGAGGTGGGATCCCTCTATTAAGAAGGCGCCCTGTTCCCGCCGGCCTTTGCTGCGGTGCAACTGCCGCAACTGCCGGATCCAAGGGTTTTTTGGGCTGGTGAGGAGCTCAGAAGCCATGCGGAGGAAGAGGAGAGATGGAACGGGGAAGGCTTAATCGCAGCGGCGCAGCCGTTGGATAAAAAATCCATCCCGATCCTGGCGATGGGGCCAGATGAGCAGGGGATCCCCTTCGGCAGCCCAGTGGGGATGCCGGTTCAGAAAAGACTGGATGACCGCCTCGTTTTCGGCAGGATGCAGGGTGCAGGTGGCGTACACCAACAGTCCGCCCGGCTTGAGCCAACGGGCTGCCACCTGCAACAGCCGGCCCTGCAGATGGGCCAGCTCCTGCACCTGATCGGGGGTTTGGCGCCAGCGGGCATCGGCATGGCGGTGCAGAGTTCCCAGGCCGGAGCAGGGAGCGTCCAGCAACACCCGGTCGGCGCTCTGCCAGGGGGGCAGGGGTGCGGGGGGTTCGGCAGCGGCGCTCAGGGATAACAGGTCGATGGCCAGGGGACGGATCGAGCGCAAGCCTAAGCGCTGCACATTTTCCTCTAGGCGCCGCAGGCGGTGGGGATGGCGATCCAGGGCCCAGATCTCGCCGCGATCCTGCATCTGCTCGGCCATGTGGGTGGTCTTGCCGCCGGGGGCGGCACAGCAGTCAATCACCCGTTCCCCTGGCTGGGGATCCAGCCAATGCACCACCTGCTGGGCGCTGGCATCCTGAACACTCCACCAGCCCTGGGCAAAGCCCGGCAGGGCCCTGATATCGCCGGCAGGCCGCTCTAGCCGCAGGGCGCCCGGCACCTCAGGGATGGGTGAGGCGGGGATCCCCACTTCTGCCAAGGCTTGAATGACTTTGTTCATATCTGCCCGCAGCGGGTTAACCCGCAGATCCAGGTGGGGCGCTCGGTTGAACCAGGCGCACAACTGCTCGGTCTCAGCTGGCCCCAGGCGCTCCCACCAGAGGCGCACCAGCCAGTCGGGAAAGCTGTGCCGGATCCCCAAGGCCTGAATCGGATCCGTGGGCAGCGTGTCCTGTAAGGGCTTGAAGGGATCCTTTTCCGACCCATCCAACGCTTGCCGCTGGTAGGCACGCAAGATGCCGTTCACCACCCCTGTCAGGGATCCCAGGCCCACCTGGCGGGCCAATTCCACGCTGGTGTGGATGGCGGCGCTGGGGGGGATGTGATCCAGAAAAGCCAGTTGGTAAAGGCCAAGGTGCAGAATCAGCCGCAAGTCGGGCGGTTGCTGGTAGGCAGAGCGGCGGGCAAAGCAGTCGATCAGGGCATCAAGGGTGCGGCGACGGCGGGTAATGCCGTACACTAGCTCGCTGACCAGGTGCCGGTCGGCGGGGATCAGGCGGCTATGGGCCAACAGGTGCTCCAGCACCAGGTCGGCGTAGGCGTTTTGCCGCTCGATCTTCTGCAGAGCCAAGAGGGCCAGTTGACGCGCGTTCATGGTCGCCCCAAAGGTTTTCCTATCCGCTGCCCTTGTCCAGGATCCCCGCTGGGCGATACTGGAAAAGCTCTTCTCCAGGGATCCCATCATGCCTCACGCCAGTGTCTTTCTCGAGGTGATCCCCGCCATCGACCTTTTGCAGGGCCGCGCCGTGCGTCTTTACCAAGGCGATTACGCCCAGGCGGAACAGGTGGCCGCCGACCCCATCCAGCAGGCAGAAATCTGGGCTGCCCAAGGGGCGCCTCGCCTGCACGTGGTAGACCTGGACGGGGCCAAAAGCGGGGATCCGGTTAACTTGCCCATCATTGCAGACATCGTCCGCAAACTGGCCATCCCGGTGCAGGTGGGGGGCGGGATCCGATCTCTCGAACAGGCGCGGCAGTTGCTGGACTTGGGGGTAGATCGGGTGATCGTCGGCACTGTCGCTGTGGAGGATCCCAACACTCTAGAGGCGATGACCCAGGCCTTGCCAGGACGCATCTGGGTGGGGATTGACGCCCGCCAAGGGCAGGTGGCTACCCGCGGCTGGCTGAACACCACCCCCCTGCCGGCCACCGAACTGGTGCAACGGGTACAAGCTCAAGGGGCTGCCGGGATCATCTACACCGACATTGGCCGGGATGGCACCCTGGCCGGCCCCAACCTGGAGCAGTTGCGGCAGGTTCTGGCTGTTTCCCGCCTGCCGGTGATTGCCTCTGGGGGCATCGGCTCGCTGACGGACTTACTTGCCCTGCTGAGCTTGCCGGGTTTGGCCGGAGCCATTCTGGGCAAGGCCCTTTACTCAGGAGCCATCTCCCTGCCGGAGGCGTTGCGCGCCGTGGGGCCGGGCCGCTGGCAAGATCTGCCGCCAGAAACGGGATCCCGGTGGGCCTAGGAAGAAACAGCCCTGGCAAAATTTTTGCCATACTCTATGAAACCGACATGTAACTAAACAGCTTCTGGGAAACCAACTGGGAAGGAAGCTCTTCCCCAGGCTGACTTTTGTCTAGGCGTTTATGGAAGTTCCCGCCCTTCGCCCCGCCGTTCAAGCCTTACAGCCGGAGTTGGTGGCCTGGCGCCGCCACTTGCATAAGTACCCAGAGCTGGGTTTCCAAGAGAAGCAAACTGCCGCCTACATCAGCCACCGCCTGAGAAGTTGGGGGATCCCGCACCAGACCGGCATCGCCCACACCGGCATTGTGGCCACCATCGCGGGAGAAGAGCCAGGGCCGGTTTTGGCGCTGCGGGCCGACATGGATGCCCTACCCATTCACGAGGCCAACGAAGTCGAATACCGTTCCGCCATCCCCAACGTTATGCACGCCTGCGGCCATGATGGCCACACGGCCATTGCCCTGGGCACCGCCAAGCTGCTGCAGCAGCAGCGCCAAAGCCTCAGAGGCACTGTCAAAGTCATTTTCCAGCCCGCTGAAGAAGGTCCCGGCGGAGCCAAGCCAATGGTGGAAGCGGGGGTGCTGAAGAACCCAGATGTAGAAGCCATCCTCGGCTTACACCTGTGGAACAACCGTCCTCTGGGCACCATTGGCGTCAAAAGTGGCCCCTCGATGGCCTTTGCCGATCGCTTTCAAATCGAGGTCATTGGACGGGGCGGCCATGCCGCTCTTCCCCAGCAGACGGTGGATGCCATTGTGGTCGGATCCCACATTGTGAGCGCTTTGCAGACCATCGTCTCCCGCAACGTGGATCCACTGCAGCCGGCGGTGGTGACGGTGGGCCGCTTCCGGGCCGGCGATACTTTCAACGTCATCGCTCCCAGGGCAGAGATTTGGGGCACCGTGCGCAGCTTTCAGCCGGAAGTGCGGGATTTGCTGGCAAGGCGTATTGAAGAAATCGTGGCCGGCATTTGCCAAGCCTACGGGGCCACCTACGAGTTCCAGTACGAGCGGGGCTATCCGGCGGTTCACAATGACCCTGCCATAGCAGCCCTGGTAGAACAAGCCGCCCGCCAGGTGTTTGGTTCAGAAGCCGCGATCGTTCCTGAGATGACCCTGGGCGGGGAAGATGTCTCGTTTTTCCTCAACGAGGTGCCCGGCTGCTACTTTTTCCTGGGATCCGCCAACCCTGCCAAAGGACTAGATTATCCCCATCACCATCCCCGCTTTGACTTTGATGAAGCTGCTCTCGGCATTGGCGTGGAGCTGTTCTTGCGCTGCATTGAAAACTACACTGGAAAGACTTTGGGCTGAGGGGAGCACTTCCCAGAAAAGCTATGGCCACTGGAATATAACTGACGAAGCCGTTCGCTACGTCAAGTCCTAGCTCCCCTCTCCCTGAGGGAGAGGGGCCGGGGGTGAGGGCTGCCTCAGGGAGAGGGGCCGGGGGTGAGGGGTCGCCTCTAGGGCCGGAGTAGGTCGGCGGATCCAGCGCCGGGGATCGGCAAGCGTTGCAGCGGTTCTGGGGTGGGCGGGGCGGGGACAGGGTTCAAGGCGGTGGGAATGTACAGGGGCTTGGGATCGGGATCCCCGCCGAAGGCCAGCAGAATGGCCCGCAGCAGGGCCTGTCGCTGTTGCCGGGTCAGGGCTTGCACGGCTGCCTTGTCTTGGGCATAGGGGTTAACCGTCAGGCGCTCGGCACCCGGGTAGCGCTGGGCAACTATCGGCTCATTGGCGTCCAAATAGTCCGCTAGCGTCAGTTGCCAGTCAAAGCGGTCGGTAGGAGAGCGACCGACCACCTGCAGGTGGTAGACCATCATCCGCCGCACTAAGGTATCTTCCTCGGGCGCGGGGCCGCCGTCATTGGGGTTCACGGGGGTATAGCCATTTTCCAGCGGCAAATCTGGCAAGGCCGCGTAGACCTGCCGCGCCGCCTCAGGGATCAGCCGCAACTGGGCATAGGCAGGGCCGGATCCCAGTAGAGCCACAGCGGCAATAACAGCCCAACCCCGCAAGAGAGCGTCTTTTCTCACTCTGCTGACTGCAAAACTCTTTTTTACTTGTAGCAAACTGGATCCCTGTCTTCCCGATCTCTCGGCAAGCTCAACAAGCTGGCCCGCAGCCTTGGGTGAGCTTTAGCTTAATCGGCGGGAAGCCCGTACTCTATCGGTTCGCGCAGCGTGGCGTAGGCCATGTTGTGTTGACTCAACGAAGATGAGGGTCGGGGGTCGTTCACTCAATGCTCAATCCTTCGATCACCTGTGGTTGAGAGCGTGGCTTAAGGGGAGCAGATTGGGCCAGGCGATCCCGTTGGCGATGCGCCTGAAAGTGATTTTGCCACAAGCCGAGGATATCTAGGGTTTCGCCACCATGCTGGGTGTAGCGCTGCCGCACTTTACACAGAACAGGGGTATTGACACACACACCGGAGACGATTACCTGACCCTTGCTCAAAGCCGGCAATTCTTGGAGCAGATCCCGTCCGGCAGCCTCAACGCTGTGGCGCAGGTTTTCTTGATCGGAAGGGTTGACGATTCGCATCAAAAATTGGCTCATGCATTGCGACAGAATATCCGAGTCCAACTTGCCGGGGCGTTGCGTAATGAGACCTACTCCCAGTCCAAACTTGCGTCCTTCGCTAAGGATGGTGCGCAACACCTGCTTGCAGCGGGAAGGCTCGTGGGCAGGGGCAAAGCGATGGGCCTCTTCCAACAAGATAAAAACAGGATAGGGCAGGTAATTTTCATCCCCCGGCTGGATCTTGCCTTTATGGGTGTTAATGCGGGCGTAATTGGCCTGGCGCAGAATAGCAGCGGCAATCACCTGCTGCTCTTCCTGGCTAATCTCGTGCATTTGTAAGATGGTTACCTGCCCTGGCTCAAACAAATCCTTTGGAGCCAGGTGTTCTACATTGCTGAAATAGGGAGAGCGATCGATCTGCTCCAGCTTCCACTCCAGGGCAGGTGCTGAGGATCCTTGAGATCCATCTTCCTTGGAATCCGCTTCGTTGACGGCGTCGATCAGATCCTGAATCGTCCAACGTACCGGATTAAACTGGGTAACCTTGCGGAAAGCCTTCTCTAGGAAAGATTTCTGCCGGTCGGTGGTCTCTGGCAGGAGGGTAAGGATATCGAAAAAGTTGAGAGAAGACACGCGGATCTTAATTTCTTGTGGGGAGAGAACCTTAACCTTAGGGCGGTAGCCGTCTTCGCCCAAAAACTTGGGGTGGGACTGCATCTCTGCCAGCGTATGGTATTCCCCATGAGGATCAAAAATAAGAACAGCAGCCCGGTTTTTGGGCAACATCAACTCTTCAATCAAGACCCCCGCCGTATAGGATTTTCCGGATCCCGTCCCTGCCAAAATAGCCAGATGGGTGCTAACCATTTCCTTGACATCCAGCACCACGGGCACCGCTCCCTCATCGCGCAACAGCAAACTGCCCAAGTGAGCGCCCCCAATGGCTGTTTCATCCCGTTTGTTCAAAATCGATTTCAGCAGACGATTGGAGGCCAAAAAGACTTTGGCACCGGGATCCGGAGGGCGACGGGGGTTAATAAAGCCCATGGCGCGGTGAAAATAGCCGATGACCTCGACGGTAACTGCGTAGATTTCTGGGTTGGGATGGGTAAAGCCCACCAAAGCCACAATGGTGCTGGGATCGATCTCGGTGTCGGCAAAGATGCGATCGGGAATGTGATCCAAAAGCTGGACTTGGCTGATTTTGCCTAGGATTTGCAGGGTTTGGGACTGGAGATCCCGCACTTCATAGTAGACAAAATCGCCTACCCTTACGGCTTGGGTATTGGAAGTGATAAACACATATTGGTTGGGGGTTTCACCGGGGCCCTTGACGGTGCCGATTACCTCTGGGGCCTCTTCATCAGAGGAGAAAACAGCTTTTGGATAGCGCCCATTCTCAGAGGGCTGAGGCATCCCTACAGTTTTTTTGGTCATCAGCGCATCGCTCCTACGGTCATTTTCCAGGCCAATTCTTTGCTTAGAATTTGCAGGGCCCGCTGTTGGGCTGGATCGGAAAACATGGGTATGATATCGTTCAAGACTTGATAAATAAGGTGGTCAGCAAAGTTGCCACCGCTGCTCAAGAGCAATCCATAATACGAAAACTGGGTTTGACCTTGGGGATCTTGGTGAAAACGTAGGATTTCTTCTTGGCTCATGCGAAAAACGGGTGTGTTTACGGGCACCACCACGCGCGGGATCCCTTGCCGGCCACAGCCCCGCTCTTCGTCCAAAGCTCCGATGAGAACCACCGAAAGCAGTGTGCGCACCTCGTTTTGTAAATCAGGGGAAAAATAGGGATCCGGCTGGCTGGAAAGGCGTGGGCCGGAGTTGAGAAAGAGTGGGTTGACAATTTGGGTGTTATAGACCAGACCCACAGCCCAGTGCCGTTGATCGCTCTCCAGCTTAACAAAGCTGCCAAAGCCATAGTCGTCGGGAGAGGGAGGATTCTTGACTTCTAAGATGTCATCCACCTGCACTACGTAGTCGCAGTGATTGTTGGAGCGAACCACCTTGCCCAATCTCATCGAACCCGCCTCCGCTGCAGTTTACTCACCGTTTTCTGAGATAACCTGAGGCTGAGCTTCTCGCGGCTTGCCCAATCTTGCATCAGGCGCAGGAAAAGGTTGCGATCTTCGTTGCGAATGACGGCTATTTGATCGGCTGTCTCCAACACATAGGGATAGCCTCTTCCAATGATCACCTCGCAGCGCACCAGATCCACCACCCAGTCCAAAAGTCCTGCCTCATAAACCCAAACCGGTATCTCCAGCCGGGCCGGGAAGTTGTTGTTGGTGCGCAAATAAACAAATCCCACCCGCTCCCGCATTTCTTGGTAGGAGTTGAGGATCCCATCTTGAGGGTTGAGGCTGCCGCCACGAGCGCAGATAAAAAAAGGCGTGCGCTCCCCCCACTCTAGCCAGGGGCTGAGCAATTGGGCATCGTGGAGCTGAGGAGCTTCAGGAAGATCGAAGCAATGCCGCAGCAATGTCACCAGATCCGAGGTATAGGTGGTGTCGATGTAGGCAACGATGGGGATCCGGTTTTGCTCGCTGGCCCGCAGCACCTGGAGTAAACACTGTACGTAGAAATCTCGGCTTTCCGGCTCAAAAGCTTCCGCGAAGGTAGCCACTAACGCCCCATCTAAAAAGGCCAACTTTCGGGATCCAGGCTGAGCTCTCCGGATATATTCCACCAGCTTTTCTGTTTCCATTTGAAAGCGGCGCATGTTGACAACGCGCTCTTTAGGCTCGCCGCTGCTATCGGATCCCAAATCCTTTGGAGTCAGTACATCGACTTGAATATCTTTTTCGTACAGGCCTTGGGCAGAGTGATGATTCTCATACCAGCCGATCTGCACCAAGGCCACTGGGATCGACAGATCCTTGCTGGGATAAATCTGGGATCCGTCTACTGCGAAGGTGGGAATGTTTTTGATAACCGACCTTGCCCATTCACAGCTTTCTTCATAGTTAGTCCATTCTTTCTCAAAAGGGATCTTCCAACTGGAGTAACGATCCCATTCCTCAGTGGGCAAAGCACCTGGAAAAGAGAATAGAGCAATTTTTTCGGCAATCTCTAAACTCGACCACTGGCACAAGCTTTCCATGGCCTGCCGATACCATTCTCTGCGCTCCGATAGCCCTTGATCAAAAGTGGCAAAGGCTTCTCGCTTTTGTTGCAGTACCGCCAGGATCCGGTCGGCTCTAAACACCATAGGTGGGATCCCTCCTCATCTGGTCAGAGCCGGAGTGCCTCTCCACCCGAATGATGTTCTCCGTTACTTGCTCAAAGGTATCATCGTGGCTGATTACAAATAGCTGCTGAAAAGATCGCAAATTGGTGATGGCCTCTGCCAGCCGCTGTCGCCGCTGGGCGTCCATATTGGTGGTGGGCTCATCAAAGAAGGCGATGTCCAGTTGCCCCAGCACCTTGAGCAAAGCCAAGCGCACCGCTAGGGCCGCTGACATTTGCTCCCCTCCTGAAAGGCTGGCAAACCGTCGCTTACGACTGCCGGCTTCCTGAACCCAGATCTCATAGTCGGTTTCCCAGGTCAGGGTGATGTTGGAGCGGTTGAGAATTTCGCGGAAGAGGTGATCGGCGGTATCGTTGATCTGCTGCAGGTAGTGCTGGGTAACTTGAGGGCCAGCCTTTTTATAGGTATCTCGGCTAAATTTGATAAAGCGATGTAGGCGTTCTTTCTCATTTTTTTCTGCCTCAACCTGCTTTAGGCTTTCCCTGACCTGTTCCAGCTGCCGCAACCTTTCCTGGATTTTGCTCAGTTGAGGAGCTAAGCTCTCCAGCCGGGCTTGAGCTTCGGCTTTTTGGATTTGGGTGGTCTGCAAAAGGGCTCGAAGGCGCTCATGCTCCTGTGGTTGATACAGAGCAGCCAAGGGATCCCGCTGCAACCGCAGTTGGGACAGTTGAGCTTGCAACTCCTGTTGTTGGGCGCTTAGCTCGGCCAGCTTTTGTTCCCGTTCGGGAAGCAATTTGGCGATCGGCTCGGCCCGCAGATAATGCTCGTGATCCAATCGGTATCGTTCACGTTGTTTCTGTAGGGATCCCAGCTCTCGATCCAGGTGATCGGTTTGGGATAGGGCCTCGTCAATAGGGCCGAGCGTTGCTTCCAAATCCCGAAGCTGCTGCAGACACTCGGCCTGCATTTGCAAATACTGCTTTTCCTGTTTTAACTCTGCTTTGAGCCGCTCGGCTTGACTTCTGGGATCCCCCAAAGATTTCAAGGCTTCAGCCGCTTTTTCGATTTGAGCCTGCAGTTGATCCCTTGAACCTTGAGCACTTTCCCATTGGTCAATTTGGGCCTGTTTCTCTTGACCAGCTTTTTGCAGCTGCTCCAGTAGCGCTTGGGCGGTTTTGAGTTCCTCTTTTCGTTGCGGCAAGCTTTGGGCAAGGGCCTGCAAGCGAATAACGGTTTCATAGCCGCTGCGATGGCCTTTTTGCTCCTCCCGCAAATCGGCAATTCTGTCCTCTAGATCCCGAAAAGGCTCAAGCTGTCGTTCCAGATTTTCGAGCTGTTGCTGGAGTTGGTGGATGTGCTTTGTGAGCTGTTGGTATTCTTGCTCCACTCTGGGCTTGCCATTCAGCTCTTTTTCCAGACGTTGGATTTGTCCCTTGGGATCCCCCAGGGCTTGGAGCGCCTGACCGATTTCCTGTTGTTGCCGCAGGAAGGTTGGCTCGGCCTCAAGGCTCCAGTGAAGGTCATCAATTTGGCTTTGCCGTTCAGCTTGCAATTGCAGCAGCCGTTCTACTTGGGCTTCCAAATCGGGGATTTGTGCGGTTAGGCCGAGCAAGGGTTGCAAAGTCCTGAGTTGTTTTTGGATGTCGGCCAACTGCTGATGAAGTTGGGGTTCGGAAGTTTGGGGAGCCAGATCTTGCAAAATGTGATGGATGGACTGGAGCAACTGCTGGCTAAGCGCTGAAGATTGGGCAAGCACTTCCGGGATCCGCTGCCACAGAGGTTGAAGTTGGGGATAATTGTGTTGCTGCGCTTCCAATTGGCTCAGAAGTTGTTGGATGCTGTGGTGCTGTTGAGCAAAGCAATTCGAGCCCTGCTCAAAGATGGCTTGTAGCTCCTGTTGAAATTGACGAGCTGCAGCAATGCGGCTGAGCTGAGTTTGCAGGCGCTCCTGTTGAGCTTCGAGCGTAGGAATGGCGGCTACGCGATCCAAATCTGCCTGCCGTTGTCTCAGTTGGAGTTGGAGTTGTTCCAATTGAACTTGGCCTTGTTCCTGTTCCGTTTCCCGTTGTTTGAGTTCAAGGCGCAGGGTCTGAAAAGAAGCCAACTTCTGGCTGATTTGGAAGTGGCGTTGCTCTAGGGCAGTCTGCTGTTCGCATAGAGGCTGTAGCTCAAGTTTTTCTGCCGCCATTTTTTGAAAAATCTGGAGCTGATGCTGATATTCGGATCCCCGCAGCTCTAGTTGATGGAGTTGATGTTGCAAAGTTTCCCGCTGAGCCAGTAGGGTTTGTCGGGCTTGCCGCAGCGCTTCCTGATCGGCGATGAGGGCTTCCAGCTCCAGATAACGGTTGTGGGCTGTCTGATGCTGCTGACAAATGACCTGTGCCTGCTCCGCCTCTTGCACTCGATCTTGCAGGAGTTGGCACCGCTGGGCATGGGCTGTCCATGCTGCCCGGAGTTGTTCCCATTCGTGGTGCAGTTGTAGCAAAGTGTTGAGTTGTTGAGTCCAATAGATCTGTTGATGTTCCAGCTCTTCTTGGGCTTGAATTTGCGGAGTCAGCTCCTCCAGCTCCTGCTTCCAGCGCTGTTGTTGGCTCAGCTTTTCTTGCAGTCTGGCCAGTTGGTTTTCAATGTTTTGCTTTTGCAAGAGCAAGGCATCGCGTTGTTTCAACCACTCCAAGCGCTGCTGTTGCTGTTTTTCCAGCTCCCGCAACTGAGCTTCTATGGCCAAAAAGCGCTGGGATCCCTCTTGATACTGCTGTTGTTGTGCTTGGGCTTGCCTGGCTTCTTCCCACAGCTTTTCCGCCTGCTTAAGAGATACATCCAGCAGGGATCCCTTTTGCTCCAGTTGGGCAATCCGGTGATCCAAAGTTTGGATTTGCTCCAGCAATTTCTCCAGTCGCTCAATTTCAATCTTGGCCTGATCCAGGGTGTGAATCGACTGACTCAAGCGCCCTTGCCAATGACCTAGTTCTTGCTGGATTTTCTGCCGCTCGGTTTGGAGCGGATCCCATTCCTGTAGCTGTTGACGCAGCAACTCAATTTGATGATGAATCGCCTGGACTTGTGCTTCGCTGTATTTTTCGACCGCCAACAGATCTTTGGCTACTTGCTGGTACTCCTCTACTTTTAAGATGCGATCGAAAACTTCTTTGCGATCTCGACCTGTTTTGAGAAAGTCTGCTGTGAAAGTCCCTTGGGGCACCCCAATCGTTGTGGCGAATAGCCGCGCCAGATCGGTACCGGCAGGTACGCCCAAATGTTGCCTCAGCCACGGCAGTACATCGGATTTGCGCTCATACTCCAGGCGCTGCTTCAGTTGCGGATCGAAGAGGCGATATCCCTGGCTAACGCTGCGGCGAACATCGTAGGTGCGCTGATCCCATTGGGAGATAAACTGCACGGTCACCACCGCGTCACTGGCGCCAGAGCGAATGATTTCTTCTTGACTGTAGGGGCAGTAGTCGAACAAAACCCAGGCAATGGCCTCCAGAATGCTGGTTTTGCCCGCTCCGTTTTCTCCGCAAATGGCATTAATGCCTGGCTCAAACGTGAAGATGGCGTCCTCGTGCGACTTGAAGTTCTGTAGAGCCAGAGAGAGGATCCGCATGGTCAGTCTTCTTCCCCCAAAAATGCGTCCCTCAGGTGAGCGTATACTTCCGCTTCGCCTTGTCCATCTAAGACTCTTGCTTTGAGATCCAGGAGTAGCCGCGCCAGCTCTTCGCTGCGCTTGCGATAGTGGGCATGGCTGCTCAGCAGATCCCTGTAGATTTTCTCTTCAATTTGTAGCCTTTGTCCTTCTTCTTCCAGAGAAAGAGCAGCGGATCCGATCTCCAAGGGAGTAGCCTCAAAGCGAAGCAGGACGAGCAAGGCGCCGGTAATCTGCTGAATCTGCTTCTGTAGGGCGCGGCTGTCCAGCTCGTGCTTGGCAAACCCCACCTGCCCCACCAGGCGCAACTCCACCATCGGCTCCATCTCGTGTTCCTGAAGACGGGATCCCCTGGCCAGGGCAATGGCTGCCGCTACCATTTGCTCGGGAGTTTCTCGGCCTTTGGCTTCGAGAGACAGCCGCCGGCGGGGCCGCTGATAGTAGTCTTGTAGCAGCTCGGCTTGGGGCGGGCCATCTCCCCAGCGGACGCGGTAGGCTCCCCGCGGAAAATCCCATTCGGCGGTACTGTTGGCCTCCAGGGATCCCGGATTGAAGATCCACCCGCCCTCAGAATAGCTTTTGTGAATGTGTCCCAAGGCCAGGTAGCCCACCCCCGCTTCCCGCAAAGGCAGCAGATCCCGGTAGCGCAAAGCCCCTTGATAACGGGCCATTTGGCCCTCCAGGCCATGGTGGAACATCAACACCACCCGTTCTGGGCCGGGGGGCAATTGTCGAATGGCCGCCGCCAACTGTTCAATCGACCTAGGGGCTGCCGATCCGTACCACTGGGATCCGATCACCCGCACCCCACAGGGCAAATCCAGATACCCGCCCCGCCCACCTGACCAGGGGCGTAGCTCCAGGCCCTGTTCCCCGGCTTCCGGCTCCAGCAAGATCAACTCTCCGTGATCAGCCAAGTACCTCAGCCAACTGGTCTTGACGCCATAGGGGCGGTTGTCGTGGTTGCCCTCGATGGCCAACACCGGGATCCCGGCCTGCTTCAGCTCGCGTAAGACGATCTGGGCTTGGTTGAGAACGCTGGGCTGAATCTGCCGATGCTCGAACAGATCCCCGGCAATCAGCACAAAGTCCACCGGATCTTGAATGGCATAACGCCGGACAACATCTCGAAAAGCCAAAAAGAAATCCTTGCTCCGCTCCGGGCTGTCGTAGCGGTCATAGCCCAGATGCACATCGGCCAGGTGCAAAAATGTACAGCTTGGGCAGGCCATCTCCAGAGCACCTCGGCAAATTGCCCACAGTTTAGCAAACTCACCTCGCCCAGATATGGGGATCTCCTTCTCTAAATGATCGGGTTCACCGCGGGCATCTCCACTAGGGGTAGGCAGCGGCTGAGGCAACCCCGCCATGAACAGCTCCCGCGAGTTTCTTTAGGTGAAATTGATCAGATCCATGATATTGTGCTTCATCTTGTTGCAAATGTTATCAAGGGGCAGGTCATTGGGATCCCGGCCAAAGGGGTTTTCAATTTCGATGCCAATCTCTTCAACGCCAAACAGCATAAAGGCCAGAAACCCGACAATCGGGCCGGTCATCCAACCCAAGCCCTCCACCATCTGAAACGGCAAAGACAAACAGTAGAGCAACAACAATTGCTTCAGATGGAGGGCATAGGCCATGGGCATCGGGGTCAGCAAAATGCGCTCGCAAGCCCCTAGCGCCTCCACCATGCTGTTGAGCTGCTCCACCATGATCGTAAGCTGGTAGACCTCAACGCGGCCCCTTTGGTATTGGCGTTGCAGGTAATCTCCGATCCAAAAGGCAATTTGCAAAGGGGGATGGTTGAGGCTTTTGAGGCGTTGCAACTGCTCCGGGCTGAGGAGGGGCTGAAGCTCATCCGCCAAGAATTCTTGGCGCAGATGTTGCTTCATGGCGATGGCAAAAGCGGGCAGTAGATAGAGGATCTTGATTTTCTCTTCCCGATCGCCGGGCTGCTTTTCTTCAATGGCCACCCAAATTAGGCGGGCTAAGTTGCGCACATTGTTCACCACGGCTCCCCAGGCTTTTCGCCCCTCCCAAAAGCGTTCGTAGGCGGTGTTTGTCCGAAATACCAGCATCAAACCCAGAACGATGTTGGGCACAAAGGCCACCAACGAGGACAACGCCAGGGGCAGCCCCAGTTTGTAGAAAACGGAAACCAGCACCCCAACCAAGCTGCAGACGAGGGTGCGGGGCAGCACTGCCGGTACAACTGAGCCTTGCAACTGCAGGGCCAGGCGAAACCAACGCAGCCCCTCTCCTGAGAGATATTGGCGAATCATGGGTAATGTCGGCAAGCTTGCCCCCTGATCCTACAGCCACAGCCATTCCTGCAGTCTTTCCCGGTCATGGCTGAGCGGCAGGGATCCAGAAGTTGCTCTGCAACAGAGGCGGGCCTGTGGGCGACTCGCTCCCTCCTGCCGGTTCGAGGGTGATCCAAAGGCGGGTCGGCTGCTGGGAAGGGGTGGGTTGGCTGAGCCATTGCAGGGATCCCTCGGCGTTGACGGCGAAGGTGCCGGCGCTTTCCAGCCGTCGTCCCCCTCCCTGCATATCCGACTCCAGCCACAGTTGGTAGGTGCTGCCCAGAGGAGCAGGGGGCATTTCTGAAGCCAAGAGCAGCACCTGCTTGGCACGGGGCGACCAGAGAGCTTGCACCAGGAAGGGGTTGCGGAAGTTGGGATCCCGCAAAATGGTTCTCTGCACCTGCGGTTGGCGCTGCCACTCTTGGTAGAGCCGTTGAATGGCCACTGTCTCTCCCCCGATTTGGGATCCCAGCCGCCAGTAGGCCGCCGTTATGGCCAGCGCGTAGATCCCCAACGCTGCCAAGCCGCCCCAGAGAAGACGTCGCGGCCACAAAGGAGGTGCGACCCGGATGGAGGCAGGGGCGGGCAACCAGCTCCAGCGCCGCAAGCGTTCTTGGGCTTGAAAGGCCGTCAACTCGTAGAGCCACAGAGCCACCGAGCGATCCCGCTGCAGATCGAAGGCCTCTGCATGTCTCCAGCAGAACGCAAACACCTGGCGCACCACCTCTTCGGCTTGGTGAGGCTGCTTGAGGGTAGCCAGCGCGATCTCCAGCAGGCGCTTCTGGTAGCGATCCTTGAGCAAAAAGTGGCTGCGGCGATCCCGCAGTTGGATCTGGCGCATCAGCTCGAAATCGGTCGGCTCCGCCATAGCCCTCCATCGGCTGCGCCTGCCCGGCCCGGCTTTGGATCAAGCGGTAGCGCCAGGCTGGCGGCTTTTTCAGAAATATACACCAGCCCTGGAGCCAGCTCACCGGCAAGCTGGCCTATTTTGTCATGGCTGGCACGGATCTCTTAACCGGGATCCCGGCCATGCGACTTTATTGGATCAGCTTCTACACAACAAGGGGATATCCTCAGGCGGCGTCCTTCTCGACCACCTTCTCCGCCTCTGTGCCGGCAACAGGTTCGTCATCGCTGCTGGGGTTGTTCATCTCTTGTTTGAAGCTGCGCAACGCTTTGCCAAAGGCGCTGCCCAACTCCGGCAGCTTCTTGGGGCCGAACACGACCACCGCGATCACCCCAATCACGGCCAGCTCTGGCAGGCCCATGCCGAAGATGCTCACGGCCAGGATAGGTTCGCTCGACAGCAGGATAGCCATAAGTCCCCAAAACCCCAAAAACAAGACAAGCCGACCAACCCAGCTTAGGAAGGGATCGATCCGTCTCACTTTAGCAAGTTCTTCTCCCTTGGAGAAAGGGTTTGGCTGGTGCAGGAGCTTGTCGTCGTTCCGCTCCTGGGCCGACTTGGGAGGAGATCGATAAGATGGAGCTAGTTTTTGTGGATCCCTCAGCTCTGCAGCCGTTGGCCATTTTCTCACCCCCAAACGCCATGTCTGTCCCTTACGATCTCGTGGTCATCGGCGCCGGCGCGGCGGGTCTGGTGGTGGCCAGCGCTGCTGCCCAACTGCAGGCCAAGGTGCTGCTGGTGGAGGCCAGCGACCGCCTAGGCGGGGACTGCCTCTGGTATGGCTGTGTGCCCAGCAAAGCCCTCCTGTGCGTGGCCCACACGGTTCAGCGGCTGCGCCGGTCTGTTGCCGCCGGCTGGGTTGCTTCTCCCAGCCCAGCAGGGATCGCGGTGGATTATCTCAAAGTGTACGAACATATTCGCGCCACCCAGAGCTACATTGCCAACCACGCGGATTCGCCAGATCGCTTCCGCCAACTGGGGGTGGAACTGGTGTTTGGCAAGGGGCGCTTTGTGGATGGGCGCACCTTTGAAGTGGCGGGAAAGCGAGTGCGGGCGCGGGCTTTTGTGGTGGCCACCGGATCCCGTCCGGCGGTTCCCCCTTTGCCTGGCCTGGCCGAGGCGGGCTACCTGACCAACGAGTCGATCTTTGATTTGACCCGCCTGCCTCGATCGGTGGCGGTGATGGGGGCGGGGCCGGTGGGCTGTGAGTTGGGCCAAGCGCTGGCCCGTCTGGGATCCGAGGTGACCCTCATTGCCAGCCGCGATCACATTCTGCCCAAAGTAGATCCGGAGGCCGCCCAGGTGGTGCAGCAGCAGTTGGCCCAAGACGGGATCCGCCTCCTCACCCAGGTGCGCGCTGTCCGCGCTGGCCAGGAGCAGGGGGAAAAATTGCTCTACCTCAAGGCCGGCACAGGCTCTGCCGTCGGCCAGCTCTCCGAGGCAGGCGAGGCGGTGATCCGCGCGGAGGAAATCTTGGTGGCTGCCGGTCGGATCCCGAATGTGGAAGGGCTGGGGCTAGAGGCTGCCGGCGTGCGCTACACCCCCCAAGGGATCCAGGTGAACAGCAAGCTGCAAACCAGCAACCCCCGCATCTACGCCTGTGGAGATGTCATCGGCGGGCCGCAGTTCACCCATGTGGCGGCTTACGAGGCGGCGGTGGCCCTGGTCAATGCCCTGTTTTTCCCCATCAGCCGGGCGCGTTACCAGGTCATTCCCTGGGCCATCTTTACCGAGCCGGAGCTGGCTCAGGTGGGTCTCACGGAAAGCGAGGCCCGGCAGCAATACGGCAAAGACGTGATGGTGCTCAAACAGGAGTTTGCCGAGGTGGATCGGGCCCAGGCAGAAGCGGCCCCCCTCGGCTTTGCCAAGGTGATCTGCCGGCGCAACGGCCAGATCTTAGGGGCCCACCTGGTGGGATCCCAGGCTGGCGAGCTGATTCACGAGGTGGTCTTAGCCATGAGCCGGCAGCTGCCCGTCTCTGCCCTGACAGGGATCCACATCTACCCCACCCGCTCGCAGGTCAATGCCAAGGTGGCCCTGCAGTACCGCAAGCAACAATTGGCCGCCAATCCCCGCCTGCAGAACTTCCTGCAAGGGTTCTTCGCCTGGAGACGGGCCTGGAGCTGACAGGCCGCTAGACTGGAATCAGTCGTTTGCTGAGACTTCATCGATGGGCTTTTTCCTGTCTGCCGAACAAGTGGGTCAGTTGGTCTGCAATCAATGGCAGGATCCCTATGCCGTTTTGGGGCCACAGCAGATAGAAGAGGCCGGGGAATCTTTTTGGTTGGTACGCGCCCTAGTGCCCAATGCAAAACAGGTTTGGCTGGTGGAACGATCCAGCGGCCAGGCCCACCCGATGCAGCCGCTGCACCCGGAAACGTTGTTTGAGCTGCGCTTTGCGCCTGGCACGCCGCTTCCAGACTACTTTCTGCGGGCGCAACGGGTCTGGGATCCGGAGGGGCAGCACCTAGAAGAATGGGAGGATCCCTATCGCTTTCCCATCGAGAAGGTCAACCACATCGGCGAGCTGGATCGCTACCTCTTCAACGAGGGGAATCACCACCGCATTTACGAGAAGCTGGGCGCCCATCCCATCAGCGTAGATGGGGTTCAGGGAGTCCACTTTGCCGTCTGGGCCCCCAACGCCCGCAATGTCAGCGTTATCGGCGACTTCAACCACTGGGACGGGCGCCAACACCAGATGAAGCGGCTGGGCGAAAGCGGCATCTGGGCCGTGTTCATCCCCGGCATTGGGCCAGGAGCCATCTACAAGTACGAGGTGAAAACCTCCTGGGGGGATATCTACGAAAAATCGGATCCCTATGGCTTTCAGCAGGAGGTGCGACCCAAAACCGGCTCGATTGTAGCCGACCTCAACACCTACACCTGGCACGACCAGGAGTGGCTGGAAAAACGGGCTGCCACCGACCCACTGCGCTCGCCGATTTCGGTGTACGAGGTGCATTTGGGATCCTGGATGCACGCTTCCACGGAAGACCCGTCCCCCGATGGGCACCTGGTGTCGGTGGATCAAAAGCCCAACACCCGCTTTCTCACCTACCGGGAGCTGGCAGACAAGTTGATCCCCTATGTCAAGGAGCTGGGCTTTACCCACATCGAGCTCTTGCCGGTAGCCGAACACCCCTTCGACGGCTCCTGGGGCTACCAGGTAATCGGCTACTACGCGGTAACCTCCCGCTACGGATCACCGCAAGACTTTATGTACTTTGTCGATCGCGCCCACCAGGCTGGCATTGGCGTGATTGTCGATTGGGTGCCGGGGCATTTTCCCAAAGATGGGCATGGGCTGGCCTTTTTCGATGGCACCCACCTCTACGAATACGCCGACCCTCGCAAAGGAGAACACAAAGGTTGGGGCACTTTAGTGTTCAATTATGGCCGCAACGAGGTGCGCAACTATCTGGTGGCCAACGCCCTTTTTTGGTTTGAGAAATACCACATCGACGGGATCCGAGTGGATGCGGTGGCCTCAATGCTTTATCTGGACTATGACCGCAAAGACTGGATCCCCAATTGCTACGGTGGGCGAGAACATTTGGAGGCGATTGACTTCTTCCGCCAGCTCAATACCCTCATTTTTAAGTACTACCCCGGCGCTCTTTCGATTGCCGAGGAGTCTACCGCCTGGCCGATGGTAACCTGGCCAACCCATGTGGGCGGGCTGGGCTTTAACCTCAAGTGGAACATGGGCTGGATGCACGACATGCTGGACTATTTCCGCATGGATCCCTGGTTCCGCCAGTTCCATCACAACCTAGTGACTTTCAGCCTCATGTATGCCTTCAGCGAAAATTACATGCTGGCTTTTTCCCACGATGAGGTGGTACACGGCAAGAGCCACATGCTGGGCAAAATGCCGGGGGATCACTGGCATAAGTTTGCCAGCCTGCGGGCTTTGTACGGCTACATGTTCACCCACCCCGGCAAGAAAACCTTGTTTATGAGCATGGAGTTTGGCCAGTGGAACGAGTGGAATGTGTGGGCAGATCTAGACTGGGGGCTGCTGCAATATGAGCCCCACGCCAAACTGCGCCACTACGTGGCCAGCTTGAACCATCTGCTGCGTTCGCAACCGGCCCTCTACACCCAAGACACCAAGCCAGAAGGGTTCCGCTGGATCGACTGCAGCGACCATCGCGGCATTGTTTCGTTCATCCGCTATGCAGAGGATCCCAAGGAATGGCTGGTGGTGGTGTGTAACTTTACGCCGGTGGTCTGGCCGAATTACCGCATTGGGGTGCCGCAGCGAGGGTTTTACCGGGAGCTGCTCAACAGCGACGCGGTGGAGTTCTGGGGCAGCGGCGTCGGCAACTTGGGGGGCAAGTGGACGGATGACTGGGCCTACCACAACCTGCCCTACTCCCTCGATCTTTGCCTGCCGCCCCTCTCTACTCTGGTGCTGAAATGGCAGCCGTCGCAGCCGGCTGAGTCCCAAAATTGACATTCCCTCAGCCCTGCCGCGCATCTGTGAGGACAGGGCTTGGGATCCAGTTTTTGGGGGATTGGAAGAATAACACTCAAGATACTAGGGGCAGGTTTGTTTTGTGAGGATTTCAGCAGTGGCCGCAGCCACCCGCTCCTGCAACTGCCGTCGCCGTGAGTCGGTTGGGTCAGAGCCAGGCACCCGCACCGTGTACCGTTGCTACACCGAGTTGCCCCCCACCGCCACAGGATGAGGCCAGGGATCCCGTGCAACAGGCGGTGAGAAGATAAGAGCCGAGGGAGACAACGCGCTCGGGCGGCAAGGGATTTTTTCCAGCTCCTCTGCCCCATCTGAGCTAGAGTAAACGCGGTCCAGGGAACCGGTAGGCTGGATACAGCTATCGACAGGATGCTTTATGGAG
>NZ_JANSJD010000029.1:0-30553 GCF_047462395.1 Synechococcus sp. H55.7 | reverse complement strand
CTGATCAATCCATCCTGCTTCCAGAGTTGGTTTGCTAAGTGTTGCTACTGTACCCCTTGATTCTTTAACAGGCTGTATGTATCTATATCTAGTGTCGGTGGCGCTCCTCTTCAGGTCTTCATTGCATACATCCAAAATCAACTTGGGGTTTTAGACCCAACTTTTTGGTGGTTATCTGTTCTCAGCAAAAGTTACCAATTTGTCAGGTGGCCGTCAAGTGTGCCGAGTGTACAGAAGGTTGGTTTTCAGAGCATTTATCTTTTAGCAACGAAGAGTAAGCTGTAGGTATAGCATACCTTGGAGAAGTAAGTTGTATGAACAGCACCCTTTGGTTTCTGTTGATCGGGGCGATTGCCGGTTGGCTGGCAGGGTACATCCGGCGTGGTTACGGATTTGGCTTGATCGGCAACATCATTGTCGGCGTCTGCGGGGCATTTGTCGGGGGATATCTCTTTGATTTGCTTGGCCTATCGGCTACGGGCTTGCTGGGAAGCTTGCTGATGGCTACTGTTGGGGCTTTGGTTCTGTTGGCCTTGATCAGCTTTATTCGTCGGGCTTGACCTTCAGGTGGCTCGCAAGCGCTCCCAAGAATCTGCGTTTTCCTTGGGATGCTGTGTTGAACATTTACCGGAGAGTTTCGATGAACATTCGTGTTGTTGCGGCGGCGATGATTGGCTGGGCAACCCCCACTTTGGGGTTGCTCGCCTTGCCCCCTGCTTCTGCTCAGCAACTGTTTGATGTAGGTGTGCGCCAATTGCAGCCGGGCACGATCATCCCCGTCCAGACCCTCGAGGGTGGAGAGCCCCAGTACTTCAGCCCCAATAGCACCCATCCCCTTACCTTGCGGGTAGCTCAGGACATCTACGGCGGCGACGGCCAGTTGGTGATCCCGGCAGGGAGCGAAGTGCGGGGTAGTTTGCGCCCGGTTCAGGGAGGAGCTCGGTTCTTCGGCACGGCCCTGGTTGCCAATGGACGCCTTTACTCGGTGCAGATGTCTTCTGACTTGATCCACGATGAGAAAGATCCCCGCCAATACTCCGCCGAAGCCATCGCCCAGGACGCAGCCATTGGTGCGGTGGGCGGTACGGTGCTGGGCCTGCTGACAGGGGGTGTCTCTGCTTTGGGGGTGATTGGCGGAGCCGGGGCCGGCGTGGCAGTGGGCAACATCACGGCTCCCCAGGTGGTGGTGTTGCGCCCCAGTCAGGTGATGAACTTGACCCTGAATAGCCCGCTGCGCCTGTAATGAGCCACGTCTAATCCCCTTCCCCCAACTCCCAGATCTCAAAAGCTTAAGGATCCCGGCCCAAAACCGGTATCCTTTTCTGTTTTGACCTGGGCTTTGGGGCCGTCTCTGACCGGCTAGCGGTGCAAGTAGGTGTAGGCCCGCAGGTTGTCTTCGAAGTGCTGCTGCAAAGCGCGGGCCTGATCCAGGCTAATCTGCCCCCGTTGCAGGGCGGCTTCGGTGGCGTGGTGCAGGGTTTCCACCAGATCTTCGCTGTTGTACTGCACCCAGCTCAGCACTTCGCCGATGGTGTCCCCCTTGATAACTTGGGTGACTTGGTAGCCGCCGGGACGGGTGCGGATGTGAACGGCGTTGGTGTCGCCAAACAGGTTGTGCAGATCCCCCAGGATCTCCTGGTAGGCGCCCCCCAGAAACACCCCCAGCAGGTAGGGCTGCCCATCGGGATCATGCAGCGGCAAGACCGAGGTGATCTGCCCGTCTTCGCCAAAGAAGCGGTTGATCTTGCCGTCGCTGTCGCAGGTCAGATCCGCCAAGGTGGCCCATTGGCGCGGCTCCTCGTCCAGACGGTGGATGGGCATGATGGGAAACACCTGGTCGATGGCCCAGCTATCCGGCAGGGATTGGAAGAGGGAGAAATTGCCGTAGTAGATGCTGGCCAGCATCTCGTCCAGATCTAGAAGATCTACGGCCACCGGCTGCCCCGCCTGGTGCTGCTCGTAGGCCAGTGTGCAGATCTTGTCGGAGCAGTTCCAGAACATCCGCTCCACCTCGGCCCGCTCCTGCAAGCTGAGGGATCCCTCGGTAAATTGGCGCAGGGCGGCTTCTTTGAGCTCCTGGCAGCGGCGATAGTCGGCCACCAGGGTCTCCGGCTGGATCTGGTAGTAAAGCTGGTTCAGCTTCTGGATCACCTCGGCATCGGACGTGAGCTGGGTGGGCATGGGGTAGGGGCTGGCGGCGTTGACATCCTGGACGTCAAAGACCAGCACCGACTGGTGGGACATCAGGGCCCGCCCGCTTTCGGTCACCAGCACCGGCGGCTGGATCCCGTGCGGCTGCAGGGCACTCAGCACCGTCTGCACCACGGTGGCGGCGTAATCCTCCAAGCTGTAGCTCTGGGAGAAATGGCTGGTGGACTGGGATCCGTCGTAATCAACCCCCAAGCCGCCGCCGATATCCAGATAGCCCATCGGCGCCCCCAGTTTGACCAGCTCGATGTAGATCTGGCTGGCCTCCCGCACGGCCCGCCCATGCACGCTCACCATCGAGATCTGCGAGCCAATGTGGTAGTGCAACAGACGCAGACAGTGCAGCTTGCCGGCCTCCCGCAGCCGTTCCACCACCTGCAACATCTCCGTGGCCGTGAGGCCGAACTTGGCCCGATCCCCAGCCGAGGTGCCCCAACGCCCGATCCCTTGGGCTGAGAGCTTGGCCCGCACCCCCAGGATGGGATCAATGCCCAGGTGCTCGGCAGCCTGCAGCACCAGCTCCAGCTCCTGCAGCCGCTCCAGGACGATGATGGGGGTGCGCCCCAGCCGCTGGGCCAAGAGAGCCGTTTCCATAAAATCGCGGTCTTTGTAGCCGTTGCAGATCAACAGAGCCCCAGGTGTATCCAGCAGAGCCAGGGCAATCAACAGCTCCGGCTTGGAGCCTGCCTCCAGCCCAAAGTGGTAGGCGCGACCGTGCTTGACCACCTCTTCCACCAGGTGGCGCTGCTGGTTCACCTTGACCGGGTAAACCCCCCGATAGACGTTGGGGTAGCCAAAGCGCTCGATGGCCTGCTGAAAGCTCTCGCAAATCCGCCGCATGCGGTCGGCCACGATCTCGGGAAAGCGAATCAACAAAGGCAACTGCAAACCCCGCGCCACCAGATCCATCACCAGGTGGTACAGGTCGATGCCAGGTTCCTGCTGCTGTAGGCCCTGTGGGGTTACCTCCACATGACCGGCGGCGTTGATACGGAAGTAGGGATCCCCCCAACCGGAGATGCGATAGAGCTTTTCGCTGTCTCGCAGTGTCCAGGGAGAACGAGTCAAAGTCGGCATAGTAGTCCCCCAGATACCGAGATGTAAACAGCGCAGGATTTCTGCACAGAATCCACAATATATTGCTCTATTCCAAGATATGTCAAGATTTTTCCAAGGCAGGGGGGATCCGGCTCGAAACCGGCTAAGCCTTGCCAGATAAGGCTTTGGCCTGGGGATCCCTCTGCAGTTGCTGCAGAACTCAACTCTTTCATTCTCTTTCTTTCGCTGTTTTTCTTTGTTTTTCTCGAGCAAGCTCTGTTTTCCATCTTGAGACAAAGACAGAGTTGGGATCCCCGTTTTTGCCGAAGCGCGCAGCGAACCCTGCGGGGATCGGCGACCAGTTGGTGAAGAGAAGAAGCCGACTTTTGCGGGAAGTTGACCCCTCTGGTGCTTGCCAGAGCTAACGATGGCAGCCCTTGACAGAACTCCGTGGGCAAGACTAAGGATCGGGGCGGAGAGCTTGGAGCGCCTCAGCCATGGTTCAACTGCCCCGCTGCCGCCGTCGAGAAATGCTGCTGTCGTTGCTGGCTGCTGCCGGCCTAAGCGCCTGCCAACAGGGATCCCGTTCTGGCCAAGCCGGCGATGCTGTCCCCGTCGCCGACAGCCAGTCTTCCGGGGAAATTGTGTTGATCAACGGGGCTGGGGCTACCTTCCCGGCCCCTCTGTATTTGCGCTGGTTTTCCGACTACCGCCAGGTGGATCCCAAAGTGGAAATCAACTTCCAGCCGGTGGGCAGTGCCACCGGGATCCGCCAATTTATCGACCAGACGGTGGACTTTGCCGCCAGCGACGTGGCCATGACCGATGCCGAGATTGCCGAGGTGAAGCGGGGCGTGGTCATGATCCCGATGACAGCAGGCAGCATTGCCGTCGGCTACAACCTGCCCGGGATCCGCTCCGGCCTCAAGCTATCCCGCTCCGTCTTGGTGCAGATCTTCCGCGGCCAGATTACCCAGTGGCGGGATCCGCAGATTTTGGCCCTCAACCCCGATTTGGAGATCCCCGACCTGCCCATCGCCGTCTGCTACCGCTCCGATGGCAGCGGCACCACCGACACCTTTACCCGCCACCTGGCCGCCATCGACCCCACTTGGGCCGCCGAGATTGGTGTCGGCATGTCCCTGGAGTGGCCGGTGGGGATTGGGGTCAAGGGCAACGAAGGCATGAGCGCCCAGATGCTCTACAGCGAAGGGGTGATCGGCTATGTGGAATCGGTCTACGCCCGCGACCTGGATCTATCGGTGGCGGCCCTGGAAAACCGCCGCGGCGAGTTTGTCCTCCCCACCCCCGCAGCCTCGGCCCTGGCCCTGAGCGAAATCGAGCTGCCTGAGAACCTGCGGGCCTTTGAGCCGGATCCGTCCGGCGCCGGGGCTTATCCTATCGTCACCTACACCTGGATCCTGGCCTACCGCCAGTACCGGGATCCCGCTATTGCCACTGCCCTGCGGGCGGTGCTGCGCTGGGCCCTCAGCGAAGGACAGGCTCTGGCCGAAGCAATGGGCTACCTGCCCCTGGCCGAAACCGTTGTGGCCCGCAGCCTGGAAGCCCTGCAGCTTATCCAGAGCTAGCCGCCCTTGCCCCAACCGGCCCTGGAAGCAAGGCCCCGGCAGGTACGGAGATCCGTAACTGCTCTGCCTTCCAGTTGCCAGAAATGGGCGGCATTCTCGCCCTGACCGCAATGCCCTGCTGGTTAGGATCAGCCTAGGAAACAGCTAAATACCTGCTGAATTTTCACGGATTGGCTGCCCAAGCTACTTCATACAGCCTGGCGGCGGTAGCCGAGGTAACGTCCTGAACAAAAGGAGAACAAGGAGCCGATGGGAAAAGTTGTAGGAATTGACTTGGGCACAACCAACTCGGTTGTCGCCGTAATGGAAGGGGGTGTCCCCACCGTCATCGCCAATGCCGAGGGCACTCGCACCACGCCCTCGGTGGTTGCCTTCACCAAGGATGGAGAGCGCCTGGTAGGGCAGATGGCCCGCCGCCAGGCGGTGCTCAACCCCGAAAACACCTTTTATTCGGTCAAGCGGTTCATCGGGCGCAAGTACGATGAGCTGAATGCCGATTCCAAGCGGGTCTCTTACCAGGTGCGGCGGGATGAACGGGGCAATGTCAAGTTGTATGCACCCCGCTTGAACAAGGAATTTGCCCCCGAAGAGATCTCGGCCATGGTGTTGCGCAAGCTGGTGGATGATGCCAGCCGCTACCTGGGCCAACCGGTTACCCAAGCCGTCATTACTGTACCTGCTTACTTCAACGACTCGCAGCGGCAGGCCACCAAAGATGCCGGGAAGATCGCCGGCTTGGAAGTGCTGCGCATCATCAACGAGCCGACGGCGGCTTCTCTGGCCTATGGCTTGGACAAGCGCAACAACGAGACCATCCTCGTCTTCGACCTGGGCGGCGGCACCTTCGACGTGTCCATCCTGGAGGTGGGCGATGGGGTCTTTGAGGTGAAATCCACCAGTGGCGACACGCAGTTGGGAGGCGACGACTTCGACAAGAAGATCGTGGACTGGATGGCTGAGCAGTTCAAGCAAATGGAAGGGATCGACCTGCGGCAAGACCGGCAGGCCCTGCAGCGGCTGACGGAAGCCGCCGAAAAAGCCAAGATCGAGCTGTCCAGTGTCTCCGAGACCACCATCAACCTGCCCTTCATCACTGCCACTGCCGATGGTCCAAAGCACCTGGAGCTGAAGCTCTCCCGCGCCCAGTTTGAACACCTCTGCGCCGACCTGCTGGAGCGCTGCAAAGGGCCGGTGGAGCAGGCCCTGCGGGATGCCAAGCTCACCAAGGCCGACATCAACGAAGTGGTATTGGTGGGCGGCTCCACCCGCATTCCAGCGGTGCAGCGGCTGGTGAAGGAGCTGCTGGGCAAAGAGCCCAACCAGAGCGTCAACCCCGACGAGGTGGTGGCCGTGGGCGCTGCCATCCAGGCCGGTGTGCTGGCGGGCGAAGTTAAAGATGTGCTGCTGCTGGATGTCACCCCCTTGTCTTTGGGGGTGGAAACCCTGGGCGGCGTGGCCACCAAGCTGATCCCGCGCAACACCACCGTGCCCACCCGCAAGTCGGAGATCTTCTCCACCGCCGAAGATGGGCAGACCTCGGTGGAAATCCACGTGGTGCAAGGGGAGCGGGAGCTGGCCCGCGACAACAAGTCCCTGGGCCGCTTCAAGCTGGACGGGATCCCGCCGGCTCCCCGCGGTGTGCCGCAGATCGAGGTGACCTTCGACATCGACGCCAACGGCATCCTCAAGGTGACGGCCAGAGATAAGGGCAGCGGCAAGGAGCAGAGCATCTCCATCACCGGCGCCTCCACGCTGGATAGCAAAGAGGTGGAGCGGATGATTGCCGAAGCCGAGAAATACGCTGCCGAAGACCGCGCCCGCCGCGAGAAAATCGAGCGCCGCAACAAGGCCGACTCGCTGGCCTACCAGGCCGAGCGGCAGTTGAAGGAGCTGGGCGACAAGATCTCCTCCAGCAAGCGCAGCCAAATCGAGACCTTGGTGCGGGAGCTGCGGGACGCCATTCAACGGGAGGACGACAGCGCCATCCAGAGCAAAGAGCGGGAGCTGCAGGAGGCCCTCTACGCCATGAGCAGCGAGCTCTATCAACAGCCCGGCGCCGCTTCCAGCTCCACCTCTGGGACGACCTCTGGCGGCAGCGACGACGTCATCGACGCCGACTTCACCGAGACCAAGTGACGGCAGTGGGATCCCTCTGGGGCTCCTTATCCACAGCACCGATAATGAGGAAGGACGGGATAGGCGATGGCGTCTAGCCCGCCTTCTTCTCTTTTCGTCAACGGGTCGGAAGCCAACTGCTTGGTTTTTTGCCCATTCTCAGCAATTTGCCTGCGGACGCCTCCATGCAAAACTTCAAGGACTACTACAAGATTCTGGGGGTCAGCAAGACGGCCACCGCCGACGAGATCAAGCAGGCCTATCGGCGCTTGGCCCGGAAATATCACCCGGATGTTAACCCGAACAACAAAGCCGCCGAAGAGAAGTTTAAGGAGATCAACGAAGCCTACGAAGTTCTCTCGGATCCCGGCAAACGCAGGCAATACGACCAATTTGGCCAATATTATCAGCAGGGTGGGTTCCGTTCCCGGCGGGAGACCTATAGCCAGCCCTACGGCAGCCCTTTTGCCGATGCCCCCTTCAACGAAGACTTTGGATTTGGTGGGGGGGGTGTCGATTTCAGCCAATTTGACGATTTTCAAGATTTTATCGATCAACTGCTGGGCCGAGTGCGCAGCCAAAGCACAAACCGCAGCAGCGGCTTTTCCGGATCCAGCGACAACGCCAATTACGATGCTGAGGCCACCATTCAGCTCACCATCCCTGAAGCTTTCGAGGGGGGTAAGCGCCGCCTGCGGGTGGGCGGGGATCGCGTGCTCGAGGTCAACATCCCAGCAGGGATTACGCCAGGGAAGCGGATTCGCCTGCGCGGCCAAGGCCACCCCAACCCCAACGGCGGCGCCGGCGATCTATACCTCAAGATCGAGCTGAAAGACCATCCCTTCTATCGCCTGGAGGGATTCGATGTTTACTGTGATCTGCCCATCAGTCCCAGCGAAGCGGTTTTGGGTGCCCAGGTGGAGGTGCCCACCCTGGATGGAGTGGTGAAGCTGCGGATCCCGCCTGGCATGCAGCCGGGGCGAAAGTTGCGGCTGGCGGAAAGGGGCTTCCCAAAGGGCAACGGAGAACGGGGGGATTTTTACGTGGTGGTGCAGATCCATTTGCCCACCCGTCTCTCTGATGAGGAACGGGAACTTTACGAAAAGCTGCAGCGGGTTCAATCCTACGATCCTCGGGCCGCCCTTAAGCTCTAGCAGTCGAGTGGGATCCCGGTGAAATCTGGCCGCGTCGGCGGGACGGGATTTGTCTGACCCTGGCTCCATTGCAGTTGCCGTAGGATGCCGCGCAACAAGGCCACCTCGGCCACGGTCAAGCCGGCCCGCTGGAACAGGGCGCGAAATTTGAGCATTTTGCGGCGGGCGGTGTGGGGGTGTAGGTAGCCGATCTGCAGCAAGAGCGCTTCCAAATGTCCAAAAAAGCCTTCCAGCAGCTCGAAGGGAACGAGCCTTTGGGAGAGGGGCACAGAAGGGGCGGGGGGAGGGTTCTGGCAGATGAGGGTGCGCAGCTCGTAGCAACACATGCCCACCGCCTGGGCCAGATTTAAAGACGGGTAAACCGGATCGGTGGGGATCTGGATCTGGCGATGGCAGAGGGCCAGCTCCTCGTTGCTCAAGCCGCGATCTTCGGGGCCAAACACAAGGGCAGCAGGGCCGGCAGCCAGCAAGGCGGGGAAGGCTTGGCGAGGGGACTGGATTTGCCATTCGGGGGGGTAGGCTTGGCTGCGCCCTGTTGTCCCGAAAACTTGCACACACCCCTGCAGGGCTTCAGCCAAGGTTTGCACCGTCTGGGCTTGATGGAGCAGGTCTGCCGCATGCACGGCCATGGTGATCGCTTCCCTATCGAGGGGATCGCATTGGGGATCCACCAACACCCATTGCCGCAGGCCCATGTTTTTCATTACACGGGCAATGGCGCCGAGGTTGCGCGGCCCAGCCGGCTGCACCAACACGATGCGCACCTGCGCCAATTGCTCTTGAGCCCAGTGGGACGATGTCGGCATTGCTCAGAAGGAATCGCAGATAGGGATCCCCTAAAGTAGAGGAGTTAGATCTTGTCATAAAGATTGTGCCGATGGGATCCGCCTACCGCTGTTGGCTGAGCTTGATTTGTCTGGTGTTGGTGGGATGCTGCTGGGGATCCCCGGCGTTGGCTGCCCATTCGTTGCTCTCCACGGCAGCAGAGCCGGCGCAGGTGGCTCCATCCTCTCAGTCTCTGGTAGAAGCGCGACAACGGCTGGAAGCAATTGCCTCGGCGATGCGCTCGATCCGCCTGTGTAGCCGTCCTAACTGCCGTTACCGCGATATCTCGGTAGAAGTGCGGCCTGTGGCAGGAGCCGAGTCGCCAGAGTACGAGGGCCGCATCGACGCCACCCTCGACCGCCCCTCCGGCAGCTTGGACAGGGCCCACTACCGGCTGCGGTTTCGGGAGGGACGCTGGCAGTTGCTGGGCGGCGAAGAGGTTTCTGATGTTTCCTCCTTTTTCTTTGAGGGAGATACCTACGAGGTGTTCAGCAGCTACGGTAGTCGCAAAGCCAAATTGGCGGATGCCAGCAGCAGCCTGCGGGTGGGCTACCGGGAGCTGTACTACCGCGTTTTCGACCAGGGCCAAGAGCGTCTGCCATAGGAGCGGGGAGCAGTTATGAGAGACCAACAGCACACCTTGGCCAGCTCCATTGCCCTGGAAGGGGTGGGCCTGCACACCGGTCTGCCCGTGCGCTGTAGCCTGCATCCGGCCCCTGCCGGCAGCGGTCGGGTCTTTGTGCGGGTGGATCAACCGGGATCCCCTGAGATCCCGGCCCGCTTGGGATCCCTGGCTCCTGCCCCTCTCTGCACCTTGCTGCAGCAGGGATTTGCTCAGGTGCAGACGGTGGAGCACCTCTTGGCCGCCCTCTACATCTTGGGCATCGACAACTGCCGCATCGAAGTGGCGGGGCCGGAGCTGCCGCTCTTGGACGGCTCTGCCTTACCTTTTGTGCAGGCCATCGCCCAGGCCGGGATCCTGGCCCAAGACCAGCCGGCACAACAGGGGGTGATCCGGGAGCCGGTTACCGTCTGGGCAGGGGAAGCCTTTGTCAGCGCCTTGCCCCACCCCGTCACTCGCTTTACCTATGGCATCGATTTTGCCGATTGCCCCATTGGCCAACAGTGGCTGAGCTGGCGGGAGAACAGGGCGGATTTTGTCCAGTCCATCGCGCCGGCCCGCACCTTTGCCCGCCAACAGGACGTAGAGCGGGCCCGCCAACAGGGGCTGATCCAGGGGGGCAGCCTGGAAAATGCTATCGTTTGCAGCCAAACCGAGTGGTTGGGGCCGTTGCGCTTCCCAGATGAGCCGGTGCGCCATAAGCTGATAGATTTACTAGGAGATCTCAGCTTGTTGGGCTGCCGCTTGCAGGGGCACATTGTGGCCTACAAGGCGGGCCACGCCCTGCACCACCGTTTGGCTGAGCAGTTGCTCCAGAGTGGATCCCTGCAGGTGGAGCCAGCTCAAGAGCAACCAAGGGATCCCCTTTGCCTGGGTGGGGTGGAATCTCGCTCTTCGTTTTGAGAGGGAGCCCGGCTTCTGGGATGGGTGAAAAGTTCTTGGGCCTGCTGCAATTTCTCTGTGCGGCCTTGCTTCTGCTTCAAGGCTCTCCCATGCGGGTTTTAAGGTTTGTCTTCCGGTTCTGTGGGTTACCATGTCTTCTGATGTCTCTCCTCCTCCTCTCCTCTCGGCTGAAGCAGCTGCTCAGTTGGCAACCGCTCCCCCCGTCTTCACAACGGAGCAAATCCTAGAGATCCTGCCCCACCGCTATCCTTTTTTGCTCGTGGATCGCGTGGTGGAGTACCAACCTGGGCAACGGGCGGTGGGCCTGAAGAACGTCACCTTCAACGAGCCCTTTTTCCAGGGGCATTTCCCCAACCGACCGATCATGCCCGGCGTTCTCATCGTCGAGGCCATGGCGCAGCTGGGGGGGATCGTGTTGACCAAGTTGCCCGATGTGGCCGGGCGCTTGGCCCTCTTTGCCGGCATCGATGGCGTTCGCTTTCGCCGTCCGGTGTTGCCGGGGGATCAACTGCTGCTTTCTGCCGATTTGCTCACCATCCGGCAAAAACGCATCGGCAAAATGTTTTGCCGCGCTCAGGTAGGAGGGCAACTGGTAACCGAAGGGGAGCTGATGTTCTCCTTGGTGGATTGATCACAGCGGCCAGCCGAGGAAGGCTCTGGGCGCGGCTGTCAAAGGACTCCGTCCCGCTAGCGCGAACGGCGCAGCGGCGACTTGTCGCCAGGAGACCCTGCTAAAGTGTTGAGATAGGGAGATGGCTCATTCCCGTCCAGATCGGGTAAACATGTTGCTGCGCAAGGTTGAGGTGGCAGTGTCTGATCTCCCCCGAACCTCAATCATCATTCGCAGGGTTGGGAGCGTAACCACAGTTGCTGGCTAGGTTGGACATGAGTTCGTTGGCTTCAGCGGGATCCACTCCCAACGTTTCTGCAAGTGCGCCGCACCGCTCACGCATCCACCCCACGGCGGTGATCCATCCGAAAGCTGAGTTGCACGAGACGGTTCAGGTTGGCCCCTATGCAGTTATTGGCGAACATGTGCGCATTGGTGCCAACACGGTGGTGGGGGCCCACGTGGTGATCGATGGCTGGACAGACATTGGCGAGGACAACCAGATTTTTCCGGGAGCGGTGCTGGGCACGGAGCCGCAGGATCTGAAGTACAGCGGCGCGCCCTCTCAGGTGGTGATCGGCAGAGGCAACCGCATCCGCGAGTTCGTCACCATCAACCGGGCCACCAATGAGGGGGAGGCCACCCTGATCGGCGACAACAACCTGCTGATGGCCTACGCCCATGTTGCCCACAACTGCGTCATCGAAAATCAGGTGGTGATTACCAATGCTGTTTCCTTGGCCGGCCACATCCACATCGAGTCGCAAGCCCGCATCGGCGGTATGGTTGGGATCCACCAGTTCACCCGCATCGGGCGCCTGGCCATGGTGGGGGCAATGAGCCGGGTGGACCGCGACGTGCCGCCTTACCTGTTGGTGGAAGGGCATCCGGCCCGCATTCGCGGCCTCAACTTGGTGGGGTTGCGGCGAGCCAAAGGGATGGAGGGATCCCTGCCGGCCTTGCGGCAAGCCTATCGGCTGCTATACCGTTCTGGTTTGCCCCTAGAAAAAGCGCTGCAAACCCTGCGCAGCAGCCTCCGCAGCGAGGGGGGGTGCTGCATCTGTTCCCTGCAGGGCAAAGAATGGGTGGATGAGACGGGATCTTTACAACACCTGCTGCAATTTTTGGAAGATTCCCTTTCCCAACCCCAACGGCGTGGACCCCTGCCGGCCCTACGCGGGAGAGGGGAAGAGTTGCCAGAGCTGGGTGATTAAGGATCGCAGGTGAGCCATCTGTTTGTGTGCACAGGCGAGGTCTCAGGGGATCTGCAGGCCGGCCATCTCATTCGCGAGCTGCTGCGCCAACGCCCGCACCTACGCATCACAGCGGTCGGGGGAGAGGAGATGGCTGCTGCCGGAGCCCGGCTGCTGCACCGCACCACCGAGATCAGCTCCATCGGCATCCTGGAAGCTCTCCCCTTCGTCGGCCCTGCCCTCTGGACAGAGTGGAAAATTCGCCGCTTTTTGGCCCAAGACCCGCCGGATGTGGCTGTGCTGGTGGACTACATCGGCGTCAACAGCCGCATTGCCCCTCTGCTGCAGCGGCGGCAGATCCCCGCCGTGTACTACATTGCCCCCCAGGAATGGGTCTGGTCGCCCAACAGCCGCCTCACCTACCAACTGGCCCAACAGATGCGGCTGATGTTGGCGATTTTCCCTGAGGAAGCCCGCTACTACGCCGCAGCAGGAGCCCACGTGCAGTATGTGGGCCATCCCCTGTTGGATATTCTGGCCGCTGTACCCAGCCGTGCTCAAGCCAGAGCCCAGTTGGGGATCCCGGCTGAAGCCACGGTGGTGGTGGTGGTGCCGGCTTCGCGGCGGCAAGAGCTGCGCTCGGTTTTGCCTGTTCTGCTCCAGGCAGCTCAGTTGTTGAAAGCTCACCTGCCCCAGGCGCAGTTTTGGGTGCCCTTGGCCTCGCCCCGTTTTGCCGCCCCAATTGCCCGGGCTGCCCGCCGTCTTGGGCTCAACCTCACCCTTTTGGATCCCCAAGCCCTGCCCTTCTTCTCGCCCCACAAAGCCCATCACCTTGCTTTGGCAGCGGCTGACTTGGTGCTGGCCAAGTCCGGCACGGTGAACTTGGAGACGGCCATCTTGGGGATCCCACAGGTGGTGATCTACCGCCTCAACCCGCTCACCTTTTGGCTGGCCCGCCACTGGCTGAAGGTGTCGGTGCCCTTTATGTCTCCCCCCAACTTGGTGCTGATGCGCCCCATTGTGCCGGAATTGTTACAGGAGCAGGCCCAGCCGGAGCAGATCGCCCAACTGGCGCTGGAGCTGCTGACCCGGAAGCAAGCCCAACTGCAAGCCGACTATGCCGCGATGCGGGCGGCCCTGGGAGAACCCGGCGTTCTCGCCCGCGCCGCCAAGGCCATCCTAGAGGTGTTGGATGGCAAGTAACTCCGGCAACTCAGCACTGGGGAACGGCCAGGGCTGCTGTTGGAGCTCTTTAACAGGCCTATCCCAGGGATCGCTTGCCCTGGCGGTTTTGATGGACTAGGCTGAAGTCAGGGTAGGGATCGGTTTGTGCGCAAAAAGCCTAAGTGCTTCGCAGGCCAGCGGCCAACTTTGTGGAGTGAATGTTGTGCAATCCCCAGTTGTTCTCAATTCCGAACGCCCATTGCCAAATGTTTCGCCGACGGTACTGTTGGCGGACGACGACCCATTCATACGAAAGTACTTGGCTCTTTTGTTGAGCCATGAGGGCTATTGGGTGGCGGAGGCCGAAGACGGTGAGCAAGCCTTGCAGCTTTTTGCTCAAACTCAACCCCAGATAGCTCTCCTGGATGCCCTCATGCCCGGCTTAGACGGGTTTGAGTGTTGCCGCCAACTACGGGCTTTGGATGCGGATCTGCCCTGCTTGATGATCACCTCACTCGAGGATCAAGATTCCATCGACAAAGCCTTTGCTGCCGGAGCCAGCGACTACGTGACCAAACCCGTTTACTGGCCCGTGATGCGTCAGCGCATCCGCTACCTGCTCAAAGGCCGTCAGACACTGGTAAACCTGCGCCAACAGGCGGCCCGCGAGCAAGCTCTGAACCGGGTTGTGCGGGCCATTCGCGCTGCTTTGCAGTTGGATCAGATCTTCGCTGTGGCCACCCGTGAGATTTGTCATCTGCTGGAGGCGGATCGGGTGAGCATCAGCATCTATCGGCCTCAGCAACAGCATTGGCGCATCATCTCCGAGTACTCCACTCAGCCGAATCACTATTTGGGCTGTCTCATTCCCGATGCCGAAAGCCCCATTGCCCAACAGTTGAAGCAAGGGAAGGTAGTGTTGCTGGAAGCAGCCGACCAGGCTGAAGGTTGGGCCTACATTGCTTCTATGGCCAAAGCCTATCCCGGCAGTTGGCTGTTGGTACCCCTCTACGGCGGCGAAAGCCCCGCATTTGGCCCGGCCCACCTCACCCTGTGGGGCAGCTTGTGTCTGCAACTGAAAACAACGCGCCCCGGCTGGTTAGCCAGCAGTCAGGATCTGATCTTGGCCTTGGCCGATCACCTCTCCATCGCCATTCAGCAGGCGGAACTGTTCCAACAGATCCAGGAGCTCAACCGCACCCTGGAAGAAAAGGTACAAGACCGCACTGCCCAACTGGATCGGCAGGTGCAGGAATTGCAGCGGCTGGATCACCTAAAAGATGATTTCCTCAGCACGGTGTCCCACGAGCTGCGCACCCCTCTTGCCAACATGAAAATGGCCATCCGCCTGCTCAGCGCTGTCCTGCTGCCTGACCGGGGCACTGCCAAATCCCCGGATCCGGCCAAGATCTCTCAGTACTTGCAGGTGTTGGACAACGAATGTGAGCGGGAGATCAAACTGGTCGAGGATCTGCTGGAACTGCAGCGGTTGGAGGTGCTCAAAGGACTCCGTCCTGCTAACGCGAACGGCTCACAGCAGCCCTGCTGGTTGGCGTTGCAAAAGTGGTTGCCCCAAATTGCGGAGCCCTTCGCTCAAGATGCCTACCGCCGCCATCAGCACTTCAGCCTTGGGATCCCTCCCGAACTGCCCGCCATTTCTACCCTGCCGGAGGTGCTCAAGTCGGTGCTGGCCGAATTGCTGAGCAATGCTTGTAAATTTACCCCTGCCGAGCACCAGATCAGCCTACAGGTCACCAACCATTCCGATCACCTAGAAATCCAGATCCTCAACACCGGCGTCACCATTCCCCCAGAAGAACAAAAGCGAGTCTTTGAGAAGTTCTATCGGGTGCCCAGCGCAGATCCCTGGCGGCAAGGGGGGACGGGGCTGGGGCTGGCCCTTGTGCTACAGCAGGTGAGCCTGCTGCAAGGAAGCATTCACCTCAGCAGCGAGGCAAATCGCACCTGCTTTACCTTGCGGCTGCCTCTGGTTCTCTCTGCGCCTGACCAAGACAAGCCGGCTCAGCCTAGGGTGTAGGTGTTGGGGTGGCCGGCTTGGATTCTTGCAAAACTTCTTGCAAGCGCACGCGAACCCGCTGGTTGAGGGCAGGATTTTCGTTCGCCAAGGTCATCAATTCGCGGTATTGCGGCACCGTCAGCCCTTGCTGCTCGACAATGCGGCTGGCTTGGGTTTCCGTGCGCTGCATAATTTGCTCATATTCCTCTTCGTTCTGGGTTTCCCGCAGTTGGGCGCTGGCTTCTCGAATCAGGGGATCCAACTCCAACAAAATCCGCACCAATTGTTCCACCTGAGCATCGGTGACTTGCTCTGGGGTCAGAGTCGGAGATGCCAGAGGGCTGGGAGTTGTGGGGGCCTCAGTCGGAGAAGCAGTCGCAGCAGAACTGGGCAGCGGGGTTGCTCCCTGTGCCCAAACCGGCAGGGATCCCAAGCTGAGTCCCAGACCCACCAGCAATGCGAATTTCATCATGCCCAAAACTCCCTAGACCTAGACGAGGTTTACCCGAGCCTTTGAGGTGCAGCTAAAGCTAGGCTAGCAAGATGCCTGTGTTCCGTCTGATCGCTTCAGCGCAGTCCTGGAAACCCAGCAAACTCATCAAGCTTCTTTGCCGGTCACTTGGATCGGGATCCAATCCCTACGGTACCAGAACCTCTCACCCCTTGGCTGGGCACTCAGGACAGACCCGCGAAAGGGCTATATGGATCTGCTGTGGATCTCTTGTAGAAACAAGAAGTTAGCTGTACAGTCTTAGTACACTGCCCGAGAGCAGACCCTTCCTCTTCTCGGTCGAGCAGTTCCAAACTGGCAAAGTCGGCAACTGACTCAGCACTTCAACCCAAAAGAGGTTGATTTGAAACTGAGTTTAGGTATATATTCTGTTGAGCACCGTTTCTGCTAATGTTAAGCTGGAGCTCAGATTTGATGAGAGTCTCCTGCGTTGGCAGCTGATTTTCTCTACAGTTGCCAGAGGCAGTGGATTCGCTTCAAGATTGAGCCTAGCAACCACTCAACTTGTCAGCTCTCTTCGCAGGCAGTTTTTGGGGATTTTCACTCAGAGGACGCTTCCCCACGGGAGTTTGGGGCTGGTGTTCGAGTTGCCCTCCCGCCGAGCAAAAGGAAGTTGCGGGTTTATGGTTTATTGTTCTTGTAAAGAAGAATAACAAAAATGGGTAAAAGTTATTGATTTTCTTAAGCAGTGCTGATATATTCCCTTTGCGGTTGTTCGGTGATCCCTCTACAGGAGGCTTACATTGGTTAGGAGAAGAAAGCGTAAGAGCCGCCGTCGTCTGGAAGGGCGCAAGATTTTAGATCATATCCCTCAATTTAATTTGGACAGTGGTGAGGAGAAGTCTGTAACTGCTGCTCGCAGATATATTCAGGAAAATTCTATTCAGCCGCCTGCGCTGATTTTGGTACGGCGCAATGAACATACGATTGATCGGTTTTTTTGGGCGGAGAAGGGGTTATTTGGTGCGCAATATGTCGAGGAGAACCACTTCCTTTTTCCCAGCCTGCGGGCTTTGCTAGCGGAAGTTGCGGCTGAGAAGCCGGAGAAAAAATCCTCGAAGGCTCTTGCAACTGCCGCCCGCTAGTTGCTGGCTGCTTTTCCCCACAGCAGGCAGTTGGGAGACTTTGAATGGCGTGGAGCTCCGGATGCCTCATGGCCCAAGTTCGACCTGCTGGTGGCAGCGGGAGGGTCACGCGCTACCCTACAAGGGATCCCGTCGGAGATGCCGGATGAGCCGACTGCCTCAAACCACTGCCCATGTGCAGATTACCCGCCGCTCTTGGCAGGAGGGTGCCATCGAAGGGGAAGTCAACGCCAACGGTTGGGTTTGGCGCTTCTGCTGGTGCTTTCGGGCCGGGGAGCTGAAGGTGGAACCTTCTGTGGGGCGGGCTTTGATTTGTGAGCCCTTGAGCCGTTTTCTGGAAAAATCGGACTATCTGCTGGAACCCGGCAGCAACTACTCGTTTGTGATTCGCAGTAGCCTGTAGGTTTTCCCGAGAAGGACTCCCTCCTGCTACGGCAACGGGAGGGAGCTTCTGCCCAGCAGCAGCGATCGCCGCCGGCAAGGGCACCTGCTAGAGTAACCGGCAATTCAGGGATCCCTGAGAAGAAATGGGAGGGCTGGCCAGGATGGAGGTGGAGACAAGCGTCCTGAGGCGGATGTTGGGTATCTACGGCAGCCCCAAGATGGGCACTTTGCTGCTGCTGGGGTTTTCGTCGGGTTTGCCGCTGCTGTTGATCAACTCCACCCTCAATGCCTGGCTGACCCAAGCGGGCTTGACCACCATTGCCATCGGCTTGTTTAACCTGCTCAATTTGCCCTACTCGTTCAAGTTTCTCTGGTCGCCTATTCTGGATCGGTTTCTGTTGCCGGCACCGGGATCCCTGCGGGGCAGTCGGCGGCGGGGGTGGATGGCCCTGACCCAGGTGCTGTTGCTGCTCAGCATCGGGCTGCTGGGTTTTCAAGATCCCAACCAAACCTGGCTAGAAACCTTGGGCTGGGAGGAGCTGGCCCAGACTTGGCCGGGCATCACGGTTTTCACCCGCCCGATCTTTCTGGTGGGGTTCCTGGTGGCTTTTTTGAGCGCCTCTCAGGACATCGCGGTGGACGCCTACCGCACCGACATTTTGGCAGAGCGGGAGATGGGGGCAGGGGTAGCCATTTTCGTATTTGGCTATCGCATCGCGCTGCTGGTCAGCAGTGGTGTGAGTTTGATCTTGGCGGACTACTTGCCCTGGTGGCAGGTGTACGGGATCATGGCGCTGCTGATGTCGATCGGGGTGGTTACCTCATTTTTGGCCCCCGAGCCGGAAAACAGTGCCCTCAAACCTACCTCGCTGCGGGCGGCCATTATCGAGCCGTTTCAATCTTTTTGGCGGCACCGCTTGGCCTGGGCGATCCTGCTGTTCGTGGTCTGCTTCAAGTTGCCGGATAGCTTGGCGGGGCAAATGACCCCCACGTTTTTGTTGCAGACGGGGTTCAGCACCAGCGATCTGGGCATCATCCGCAGTTGGATAGGCTTGTTGGCCACCTTGGTGGGGGCTTTTGTGGGGGGAGAGTGGGTCAGCCGCGCCGGCACCTACCGCTGTCTGTTCATCTTCGCGGCCCTGCAGGGGATCGGCAATTTGGGCCTGGGAGCCATTGGGTTGGTGGGGCAAAACTATCCGCTGCTGGTGGGGGCAACCCTTTTCGACAACATGGCCGGGGGCATGGGCACGGCTGCTTTCCTGGCTTTTTTGATGAGCCTCTGCGATCGGCAATTCAGCGCCACCCAGTACGCTCTGCTCACCAGCGTGTTTGCCGTGGGAGGAACCTTGGCCGGGGCCATGTCGGGCTATTTGGCGGCTGCGGTCAATTGGCCGCTGTTCTATTTGATTACAGCGATGACAGCCGCTCCGGCGATGGTGCTCTTGCTGTGGCTCGGCCCACCTGAGGAGTTAGGGATGGACGTAACAAACCACTGATGGCCGCCTACAGCGCAGCCCCGATTTTGGCGGCCAGGTCCACCAGCCGCGCGGCATAGCCGTACTCGTTGTCGTACCAGGAGAGCACCTTCACCGTGCGATCTCCCAGGGTCAGGGTGGATTCCAAGTCCACAATCGAGGAGTGAGGATCCCCAACGATATCCGCCGATACGATCTGCGGTGGGGCAATGGCCAGGATGCCGCGCATCGGGCCTTCTGCCGCCTCGACAAACGCTTGATTGACTGCTTCTTTGGTGATGGGCTGCTCGGTGCGCACCACAAAGTCCACGATCGAGCCGGTCAGGGTGGGCACCCGCAGCGCCAGCCCGTCCATCTTTCCTCTCAGGGCAGGCAAAACCTCGGCAACTGCCGTGGCCGCCCCGGTTGTGGAAGGCACAATCGACACCGCCGCCGAGCGGCCCCGCCGGTAGTCCTTGGGATCCGGGCGATCCACGATGGCCTGGGTGGCGGTATAGGCGTGGCAGGTGGTGAGAAAGCCTGTCTCGATGCCAAAGCGATCCAGCAAGACCTTAGCCAACGGCGCCAGACAGTTGGTGGTACAGGAGGCGTTGGAGACGATGTGGTGCCGCTGCGGGTCGTACTGGTCGTCGTTGACCCCCATCACCACCGTCAGGTCGGGGCCTTTGGCGGGAGCAGAGATGATCACTTTTTTGGCGCCGGCCTCCAGGTGTTTGGCGGCCCCATCTCGTTTGGTGAATAAGCCGGTGGATTCCACCACCAGGTCAACCCCCAGATCCTTCCAAGGCAGTTGGGCCGGATCCCGTTCTGCCAAAACCCGGACTTTGTGGCTGCCGATTTGCAAGTGGCCATCCACGGCGCTGACGGTCTGGGGCAGGCGCCCATAGGCCGAGTCGAACTGAAGCAGATAGGCCAGGTTTTCCGGCTCGGTCAGATCGTTGACGGCTACCACCTCCAGCTCCCGGTCGGGGGACGGAGTCCTTTCCGGCTGAGACAGCAGCACCCGCAAGAAAGCCCGCCCAATGCGACCAAATCCGTTGATGGCTACCCGTGTGGTCATCGCAGTCCTCCGGTGTCAGTTCCTTATGATGGGTTGATGGATGCGGCAAGGGGAAGGCTGACCCCCAAAGATAGGGTAAAAGAAGAACGGGATCCCTGCTGCTTTTGCACCCCAGATCTCCAGATTTGCGCTGGAGACTTGCGATTAGATTAACCCAAGAAGTTGCCGGCAGAGGAAATCCGGATGAAGGTATTGCTGACCAACGATGACGGCATCGAGGCGGCGGGGCTGGCCCAGCTCAAGCTGGCCCTCGGCTCCCTTGTTGCAGAAGAACACTGTTGGATTGTGGCCCCCCACCAGGAGCTTTCCGGCTGCAGCCACCAGGTGACGACGCGACGACCGTTTCGGGCCTCTGCCCGCGGCGAGCGCACCTTTGCCGTTGAGGGATCCCCTGCCGACTGTGTGCGGGTGGCCCTATTCAAACTGGCTCCATCCGTAGATTGGGTGCTTTCCGGCATTAACGAGGGGGGAAACCTGGGAACGGATGTGTACTTGTCCGGCACGGTGGCAGCGGTGCGGGAAGCGGCGCTGCGTGGGATCCCGGGGATCGCCATTTCCCAATACCGAGCAGGGGGCAAACCCATCGACTGGGAACAGGCGCGGCGCTGGACCTGTGCCATTTTGGCGGAGCTGATGGAACAACCCCTGCCCAGCGGAGCGTTTTGGAATGTCAACTTGCCCCACCTGCCACCTGGATCCCCTCTGCCGGAGCGGGTTTACTGTCCCCTCTGTACCCAACCTCTGCCCCTCGATTACGCCGTGGAGGCAGAAGACAATGGGGTAGAGTCATTGTGGTTTCGCTATCAGGGCCGCTATGCGGATCGCGCCCGCGATCCCCAAGCCGATACCGACATCTGCTTCTCCGGTCGGGTGGCCATCACTCAAGTGCAACTGGTCTCAGGAGTTTCCGCCTGAGGGGGCAAGGTTGCGGGCAATGGTTCTCAGCCGTTGTAGCCGCAGCGCCGTCAGGATATCGCTGGGATCCAACTTGAGAACCTGTTCCAGAGCATCCGCCAGGTGTTGAGCCGCCTCTTGGCGGCTGTAGCCGCGAAACTGGGCGCGGCGCAGGGCAAATTCATCGGCATCGAAATGGGCGCTCTCCCGGTTCAGGTTTTGCCAGATCTGCTGAATCGAGAGGGCTGTGATGCCACCCGCCAAGAGAGCGGAAAAAGGGTGCTGCAAAGAGAGCTCCGCCACAGTGGTGATGCCTCCCAGCAAAGCCAGCGACTGGTAAAATCCCGGCTGCAGCCAGTTGCGATTGCCCAGCCAACCCACCTCGCGCAGAAACAACAGATCCCGCTGGGGACGTGGGATCTGTTGCCAACGGCGAAAATCGATGGCGATCGTGCCCTGAGGCTGCCAAGGGGCCTTGCGGCGGGAGACCAGCAGGGCTTCACCCCCGAAGTTGGGCACGACGCTGACCAAGGGTCGGAAGGAGGCGGGAAGCAGATCCCGCAGTCGTTCGGTCTCTTCCTTTTCAAAGGGTTTGAAGTCTGGGCGGCTGGTCATGGCCTCACCTGCTGGGAGCACTGGGGTGGAGAGCCCGCCTGAAACCCGGGCCCTGCTGCGGCCCCAAACACCACAGCCCTGTGCAGAACCGGTGCGCAGCTAGTTTACCTTATCTCCGGGCCGACCGTGAACGCTCTGCAGCCTGATCCAGGTTGCGTAGACTGGGAAGGAAAGACTATCTTCCTTCATCCTCAGCCCATGACCTTCTCAGCCCAGCCGGAACCCCAAGTGCAGGGCAAGGGGCAGAGCGTTGTCAGCCCTCTCTACACCTATGCCTTCTTCCCGCAGCCGGATCCGCAGCTTTTGTCCTTCATCCGGCAAACCGAGGGGATCCATCAGCCGGTACAGGTGTTTGCCCCGGTGGGGAGCCGAATTGCCGCCGCTGTGGAGCCGATGCGGGATCCAGAGGCGTTGCAAGCTTCGGATGAGGTGCTGGTGCGTTCTGCCCTGCGCCACGATCAGGTGCTCTGCCGGCTGTTTGCCCAGATGCCGCTGCTGCCCCTGCGCTTTGGCACCTGCTTTCTCTCGGCAGAAAAGCTGGGATCCCATCTGCTGGCGCGGCAGGCAGAGTACGAACAGGTCCTCGCGGCCATTGGGGGAAGGGCCGAGTACTGTCTGAAGGGAAGGATTCGGCCTCAGCCCCAGCCGGAGCCGCAGCCATCTCTGAGCGGGACGGCCTATCTGTTGGCCCGCAAGCAAGCCTATTTGCAGCAACAGCAAGCCCAAGCGCAGCAAGAGCAGGAGCTGGCGGCCCTGCAGCAACTTTGGCCCTCTACTTGGCCTGTGCAAAAGGGGGACCCCCAGCCGGGCGAACGCTTGCGGCTTTACATTTTGCTCACCCCTGCCGAACGGGAAACGGCGGCCCAGCTTACCCAAACCTGGCTGGCGCAGCACCCTGATTGGCAACTGGACTGGAGCCCCCCTTTGCCCCCCTATCACTTTGTGGGTGCCATAGGGGACAGATGCTAGACTCCGACTCCTGGGTGATCGGCACCGTTTATCGTAGTAGTGGTGAGGGGAGTTTTCTGGTTCAAGGTCGGCAGCAGGCAAGAGGAGCGGTTGTGGTCTATCGAGTTGGGCTATTGGGGCTGGGCACGGTCGGCACGGGTGTTGTGCAAATGCTGCAGCAACCGCAGCACCCTCTCCTACAGGCGGTCGAGATTGCGGCAGTGGGGGTGCGCTCCCTGGATAAGCCGCGGCAAGTGCGGATCCCACCTGAGCGCTTGACCACCAATCTGGAGCAGATCGTCTCGGATCCGGAAATCGATGCGGTGATCGAGCTGATGGGGGGCCTGGAGCCGGCCCGCAGCCTGATCCTGAAGGCCATTGACCACGGCAAGCCGGTGATCACGGCCAACAAAGCGGTGATTGCCCGCCATGGGGAAGAGATCTTTCAAGCTGCCGCCCAGGCCGGGGTGGCGGTGCTGCTGGAAGCGGCGGTGGGCGGCGGGATCCCCATTGTGCAGGCTTTGCAACACTCCCTGCGGGCCAGCCGCATCCAGGCGGTCTGGGGCATCGTCAACGGCACCACCAATTTCATCCTCAGCCAGATGGCCCAGCAGGGCAGCTCCTTTGCCGAGGCGCTGGCCCAGGCCCAGGCCCGCGGCTACGCGGAAGCGGATCCCAGCGCCGATGTGGAAGGGTGGGATGCCGCCGACAAAATCGCCATTCTGGCCGGCCTCGCCTTTGGGGTGGCGGTGCCGCGGGAAGCCATCCCCTGCGAAGGGATCCGCAACATCAGCTCCACCGACATCCGCTATGCCCGCGAGTGGGGCTACACCTTCAAGCTCCTGGCCATCGCCCAAAGGGCCGCCGCCCAGGGATCTGAGACGGCCTTGGATGTGCGCGTCCACCCTACTCTGCTGCCGGTTACCCACCCGCTGGCCAACGTCCACGGCGTGGACAACGCCGTCTGGGTGCAGGGGGATCCCCTGGGGCAGGTGGTGCTCGCCGGCCCAGGGGCGGGACAGGGGCCGACCGCCAGCGCCGTGGTTGGGGATTTGCTCACCCTCCGGGCCCACCTGCAAACCGGGGCCTATCTGCCCAATCCTCTATGGGGGTTCTTCGGCAGGGCTGCCGCTTTGCTCCCGCTGGCGGAATTGGAGTCGGAGTTTTACGTGCGGGTGTTGGCCCAGGATCAGCCGGGGGTGATGGGGGCGATCGGCACCTGCTTTGGCCGCCACCGGGTTAGCCTGGAGAGCATTACCCAAAAAGAGTGCCACCAGGAGCAGGCGGAGATCGTCATCCTCACCCACACCGTCCGCGAGGCCGATTGTCGGCAGGCGCTGGCCGAGATCCAACAGCTTCCCCAGGTGGCCGCGATCCCCAGCCTGTTTCGCGTGCTGCGTTGATTGCTTTCAGGAAACCCATAGGAACCGCGATGATGGACAGCTTGGAAGCGGCAGTCAATCCCTCAACTGAGCCTCTGACCCACTTGTGGGAACGGGCTGAGGTGGTGGTCATTGGGGCGGGCATCAGCGGCCTGACCCTGGCGCTACGCCTGCGGCAGGGCCGCTCCGCTCAGCCGGTGCTCTTGGCCGAGGCCAGCCCTCGTGTCGGCGGCTGCATCTCCACCCAATCCAAAAACGGCTACCGCTGGGAAGAAGGCCCCAACAGCTTTACCCCCGTCCCCCCTCTGCTCAACCTCATTGCCGAGGTGGGCCTGGCCGAGCAACTGGTGCTGGCGGATGCCAAGTTGCCCCGCTACATCTACTGGGAGAAAGAGCTGCTGCCGGTGCCCCTCAGCCCTTCTGCAGCCATTGGCTCGCGGCTGTTGAGCGTGGGCGGCAAGCTGCGGGCTTTGCAGGGGTTGTTGGGGTTTGTCCCGCCGCCGCCAGGGCGCGAGGAAACGGTGCGGCAATTCTTCCGGCGACAACTGGGATCCGAGGTGGCAGAACGCTTGGTGGAACCTTTCACCTCAGGGGTGTATGCGGGGGATCCGGATCAGCTCAGCGCCTTGGCCGCCTTTCCCCGCGTGGCCGGCTTGGAAGAGCGCTACGGCAGCCTTTTTGCCGGCGCGCTGCAGGCTTTGCGCCACAGACCCCAGCCCTCTCCTGTGGCCATCCAGCCCCCACCCCAACGTGGCCAACTGGGCAACCTGCGCCAAGGGCTGCAGCAGTTGCCGGAAGCGATAGCCCAAAAGCTGGGGGACAGCCTGCGGCTGGGCTGGCGGGCTGTGCAGCTCAAGCGGGATGAGATGGGCTATTGGGTGGGCTTTAAGACCGCCGAGGGATCCCGCTGGGTGGTTGCCCGGCAGGTGGTGCTGGCTCTTCCCGCGCCTGAAGCTGCCTCGCTGTTGCAGGAGCTCAACCCCCCAGCCAGCCGGCTCTTGGCCGGGATCCCCTATCCGCCGGTGGCGGTGGTGGCTTTGGCCTATCCCCAAGAGGCTCTGCCGCAGCCGTTGCGGGGGTTTGGCCATTTGATCCCGCGCTCCCAGGGTTTGCGCACCCTGGGCACCATCTGGGCCTCCTGCCTTTTCCCAGAGCGGTCTCCCCAGGGCTATCACTGCTTCCTCAGCTTCATCGGCGGGGCCACCGACCCGCTCATTGCAGCACTTTCCCCTGAAGAGCGAGCGCAGATTGTGCACGCAGAGCTGAGCCAGATCCTGCTCACCCGACCTGTCGAGCCCATCCGCCTGGGAGAGCGCCTGTGGCCCCGGGCTATCCCACAATACACGCTTGGCCATCGGCAGCGGATGGCCCAGTTGCAAGCTTACCTGGCGTCCCAAACCCCAGGTGTGTGGGTGTGCGCCAACTACCTGGATGGCGTGGCGTTGGGAGATTGTGTGCGTCGGGCCGAGGCGCTGGCGCAACAGCTTTTGTTGCAAGCGTTCTGAATCCACATCAAATCCGTTCGCATCGGCGGGACGGGATCCGCAAGCAATGTCCCCACATTCCTACACCACGCTGCTGCTTGTCCCCACCGGCATCGGTGCCCGCATAGGTGGCTTTGCCGGGGATGCCCTGCCCATTGCCCGCGTCTTGGCCGCGGCAGCGGAGCGGGTCATCACTCACCCCAATGTCTTAAACGGGGCCAGTTTGTATTGGCCGATGGGGAATGTGTTCTACGTCGAAGGGTACGGCCTGGATCGATTTTGTGCCGGGGTGTGGAACTTGAGGCCGGTGCGCCAAAACCGCGTCGGGGTAGTGCTGGATGCCGGCATTCCGGAAGATCTGCAACAGCGCCACCTGCACGTGCTGCAGGCTGCCCAGGCCACCTTAGGGCTTAACATCGGCCCCTGGCGCTTGACCGGCCGACCCCTGGGTGTTTCCGTCTGCTCCTCCCCTTCCGGGGCCAGCCAGGGATCCCTGGCCCAGCCTGATGCTCTGTTGGAGACTGCCCAAGAGCTGATCCGCCTGGGAGCAGAGGCCATTGCCGTGGTGGCCCGCTTCCCCGACCAGCTCGACTTCAGCCAGTACCAGCAGGGGAGGGGGGTGGATCCCTTGGCTGGGGCAGAGGCCATCCTCAGCCACCTGGTGGTGCGAGAGCTGGGGATCCCTTGTGCCCACGCCCCCGCCTTCTACCCCGATCCAGACCCTAAGCCGGTTCACCCCCGCGCTGCCGCCGAAGAGGTGGGGTTTACCTTTTTGCCCTCGGTTTTGGTGGGCCTTAGCTACGCTCCCCAATTCGTCAAAACTCCCCAGCCGGGCGACCTGACGGCAGAGCAGGTAGATAGCGTCATCGCCCCGGCCACCGCCTTTGGCGGGCCTGGATTGCTGCACCTGGCCAGCCGTCCCCGCCCGCCGCTGTTTATTGCCGTCGAGGAAAACACCACCGTGATGCAGGTGCACCCCCGCCAGTTGGGGATCCCTTGTGTATCGGTAGCTTCCTATCTGGAGGCCGTTGGTGTGGTGGTGGCCCACCGAGCAGGTGTGGCCTGGTCGTCGCTCCAGCTTTCCCCCTCCACCCCGGAAAAGCTGATCAGCTCCGCACTTGAGCATGACAGGCCCTAAGCCCCATAGCCCGCGGGCAACTTGAGTGTCTCCCGCAGGACAACATCTGCAGTGTTTTGAGAATGGCGCGGCAGCCGGGACGTCAAGTCTATGGACATTTCAAACAGTTATAGTCATTGCAAATAGCAATGAAACGATTCGTTATGTCGTTATTGCTCCGCAACGCTGTCGCGAACGCGCCGCTCTAACTCCCCTCTCCCTCAGGGAGAGGGGCTGGGGGTGAGGGATATCCCTCAGGGAGAGGGGCTGGGGGTGAGGGACAACCGAGAAAGCTACCGCGAGCAGATGGGAGCCGGCAGAGGGTCCCCTTGGTTGAGGCCGGCAAACCACTTGGACAGGGCAGCCGGCAGGCAGAGGCCGGCGTTTCCCTCGATCTGCAACCGCTCCAGCCGGGGCAGTTCCGCCAAAAAGGTCGGCAGTTCTCCCGTGAGTTGGTTGCGTGCCAAGCGCAGATCCCGTAACTGGGTCAGTTGTGCCAGCTCGGGGGGCAGGGATCCGCTGAGGCGATTGTCCGACAAGTAGAGGTTTTCCAGGTTGCGCAGTTGCCCCAGTTGGGGGGGAAGGGGGCCGGAGAGTTGATTGCCATCCAAAAACAGGCCTCTGAGGGAGCTCATCTGGCCCAGTTGGTCGGGAATGGAGCCGCTGAGGCGGTTGTTTTGCAGGATGAGGTTTTCCAGGCGGATCAGCCGGCCCAGTTGGGGGGGAATAGACCCAGAGAGCTGGTTGTGATCCAAAAACAGGCCGCGCAGGTTCTGCAACTGCCCCAGCTCGGGTGGGATGGAGCCGGAAAGTTCGTTGTAATCGAGAAACAGGTTTTCCAACTGGCTCAGTTGCCCCAGCTCGGGCGGGATGGGGCCGGAAAGTTGGTTGAGGCTGAGGGACAAGGCTCGCAACCGGCGAAATCGGCCTATTTCGGGAGGGAGGGATCCCCTCAACCCTTGGCGATCCAATACCAGTTGGACAAGACACTGATCCGAATCAAAAAGAGCCACCTCCTCCACCACCGCGTCCGGGCGGCCCAGAGCTGCCAAGATCTGCCGCAGCAAGATGGGATCCTGACAAAGAGGAGCAGACCAGACCCCCATCCCCCAGCTCAGCCAAACCCAGATTGCCAGTAGACTCAGCGCCCACCCTTTCTGCTGCTGCATCCTCACTCTCCCAAGGACTTTTGCCAGGGTAGCACTCAGAGGCAGAGTTTTTGCCCGGAACCTGTTATGGATTCTGCCCGTTCACGGAGTGGGCCGTAGGCTTTAGAGCGCGAACAGCTACACTGAAAAGCCGATGACCTCTTCTTCTACAAACCCCTATGGCCAGGATCAACGACCACTTCCTCAAGCTCAAGGCTGGCTATCTCTTTCCCGAGATTGCCCGGCGGGTACAGGCCTTTGCTGCCGCCCATCCGGAAGCCCAAATTATCAAGATGGGCATTGGCGATGTCACCGAGCCGCTGCCGGAGGCCTGCCGGACGGCCATGATCCGGGCCGTGGAGGAGATGGGGGAGCGGGCCACCTTCCGCGGCTACGGGCCAGAACAGGGCTACGAGTGGCTGCGCCAAGCCATTGCCCGGCACGATTTTCAGTCTCGCGGCTGCGACATCGACGCTTCTGAGATCTTCATCTCCGACGGCTCCAAGTGCGACTGTGGCAACATCCTGGATATTCTCGGTCACGACAACACCATTGCCATCACGGATCCCGTCTATCCCGTCTATGTGGACACCAACGTGATGGCGGGCCATACGGGGCCGGCCAACGAGCGGGGTGAGTACGAGGGCCTGGTCTATCTGCCGCTGACGGCGGAAAACCACTTCACCGCCAGCCTGCCCCAGCAAAAAGTCGATGTCATCTACCTCTGCTTTCCCAACAACCCCACCGGCGCAGTAGCAACCCGGGAGCATCTGCAGGCCTGGGTGGACTATGCCCGCGCCCACAACTCGCTCATCCTCTTTGATGCCGCCTACGAGGCCTACATTACGGAGCCTGGGATCCCCCACTCCATCTACGAGATCCCGGGGGCAAGGGAATGCGCCATCGAGTTCCGCTCCTTTTCCAAGACAGCCGGCTTTACCGGCACCCGCTGCGCCTTTACAGTGGTGCCCAAGTCGCTACGGGGCCAAGCTGCCGATGGCTCCTGGGTGGATCTCTGGAGCCTGTGGTATCGCCGCCAGTCCACCAAGTTCAACGGCGTGGCCTACATCGTGCAGCGGGGGGCAGAAGCCGTCTATTCTGAGGCAGGGCAGGCCCAGGTGCGGGCTTTAGTGCAGTTTTACCTGGAGAATGCCCGCATCATCCGCGAGCAGTTGGCCAAAGCCGGGATCCAGGCCTACGGCGGCGTCAACGCTCCCTACGTCTGGGTAAAGGCGCCCACTGGGCTGAGCAGTTGGGAGTTTTTCGACAAGCTGCTGCACACCTGCCATGTGGTGGGGACTCCCGGCTCTGGCTTTGGCAGCGCCGGCGAGGGCTACCTGCGCCTGTCGGCTTTTAACAGCCGCGCCAACGTAGAAGAAGCCATGCGCCGCATTGTCAGCGTGTTTGGGAGCTGAGCGGCTAGGGCTGTTCAAATCCCAGCCAACTGGGTGGTGCCAGATTCTATCCCTGACTTATCTCACCTCCGACCCTTTTGGCGGAGGAAGAGGGGAGCCATAGCCATTTCAATTGAGACTGGGACAACGCACTTCCACTCAAGTTCTCGACTCTTCTCCCTCACCCCCAGCCCCTCTCCCAGGGGGAGAGGGGAGAGACCAGACCCTATCTCTGGAAGCGCTCGGCGACTTCCTCTCTACCAGACTTGCACCGGCACTTTCAAGTTGGGATCTCATCTTGAACATGGACAACCTGCTGGGTTTGGGCGGATCGCTCGGCGGCCTCGGCCACGGCGAGGGCATGGAGCATCTTTTCGGTGTCTACGTAGAGAGCTCTGCCCTGGCGCAGGTGATCCAGCACCATGCGGGTGTCTTGCTCGAACAGGCCGTGACGGGATCCCGTCTCCAAGGGGTGGGCACTGCCGGCGCGCAACAGCATCGCCTCTTCGCCGTTGATCAGCAGGCCCCCCCGCTGGCCGTGGAACTCCAGTAGCCGCTGCGAGCACCACAGAGAGTCTCCCTTGCCATAGGTCAACACTGCCAGCAACCCATTGGCAAAACTCAGTTGGGCTGTGCAGTAGCAACTGCTGTAGCGCTGGGGCAAATCCGGCCCGTCGTAGCGCAGTTGGCAGCTCACCCGCTCCACCTTGCCCAGCAAGTCCACCAAGCGGTGAATGCGGGAGACAGCCCCCATGAGGGGGAAGCCAAACAGCTCAGGCCGGTAGGTCCAGCGGTCGGGGGCGGGGTGGGTGGCGGTGAGGGTGATGTAGCGGACGGCAAACAACTTGCCCAGCCCTTCCAGCTCCCGCCTCAGCAACAGGTGGATGCCGCTGAGGAGCTCGATGTGCTCCACGTGCAACAGCAACCGCCGCTCGGCTGCCAATTGCACCAGCGACCGGGCTTCGGCAAGGCTGAGGGCAAGAGGATATTCAACGACAGTGTGGATCCCTGCTTCCAGCGCAGCGCGGGCAATGGCCCCATGATCCCGATTGATGGTGCTGACAAAAACCAGATCCAGCCGCTGCTCGCGGAAGAGAGAAGACCAGTCGAAATAGGCAACAGCCCCAAACTCGGCGGCAAAAGTAGCACTCCGCTCGGGGGATCGACCGACAACAGCCACAATCTCCACTTGCCCATCTTTGCGCAAGGCCTCAGCCCGTGAGCGAGCCGCGTAGCCGGTGCCGATGATCCCCACCCGCAAGGTCTGTTCCCTCTCCTAGCCTGCCTCTGTTTGTAGCATCACATAGAAAGGATCCCTTGTACTACCTAGCCATCAGGATCTCGCTTCACCCCAGGGAAACTCCTGCTGCACCCCTTTATTTCAAGCAGCAATAAAACCTCTCGTCACATCACTATTGCTGCGCAACGCTGTCGCGAACGCGTCTCCCTAACTCCCCTCTCCCTGAGGGAGAGGGGACGGGGGTGAGGACATCAATTGTGGCCCGCCACCAGTGAAAATTAACGTAAGGTGCGGAATTCCTCACCGTCTATACGGTGGGGATGGATAGCACCCTCTGACTGATTCTGGATGTATTGCTTCACAATTTCTAGGGAGCAA